>JBGTHH010000241.1:0-2840 GCA_041746275.1 Pirellulaceae bacterium
TCAGTGCTAGTCAGACGCAGCCGATCCAGTTCGCTCAGAGCGTCTCGCAAGCTTTCCTGGGCATCAATATGAAGTGCGCTTCGTGTCACGACAGCTTTATCGATCGCTGGACACTCGAAGAGACGTATGGTTTAGCCGCGATTTACGCTACGGAGCCGCTGACACTCCATCGCTGCGACAAGCCGCTCGATAAAGTGGCGACGGCCGCCTGGATCTTCCCAGAACTGGGGCAGATCGACACCACGGGCGATCAATCCCAACGGCTCCAACAACTCGCGCGGTTGATGACGCATCCCGAGAACGGTCGGTTCACTCGCAACATCGTCAATCATCTGTGGAATCGGCTGATGGGGCGTGGCATCGTCCATCCCGTCGACGCCTTGCACACCGCGCCTTGGGATGCCGATCTGTTGGACTATCTGGCCGCTCACTTGACCGACAACGGCTACGATTTGAAGAAGACGATGGAGCTGATCTGCACCTCGCAAATCTATCAGTCGCGGACTCCGCCTCTGAACCAGCCTCACGATAACTCGAATTTCATCTTCCACGGACCACAGGCGCGTCGCCTGACCGCCGAACAGTTTGTCGATGCCGTCTGGCAAGTCACAGGTTCAGCTCCCTTGCGCTATGATGCCGCTGTGGTGCGGCAGCAAGTCCCAGTCGGCGACAAGCCAGTATCATCGGAGGCTCAATGGATTTGGTCCGCTGCCGAGGCCTCGCAGGCTGCTCCCGCCGGCGAGTCGCGTACGTTCCGCTATCGCTTTGAGCTCCCCACGCGGCCAGTCCGGGCCGTCGCCGTCATCACGTGCGATAACCGTTATCGTCTTCACGTGAATGGCCAATTGGTCGTGTCGGATGATAACTGGGAGTCGGTCGAAGTCGTTTCACTCACGGCACCGCTGCGAGCTGGCGCGAATGAAGTGCTCATTGCCGCGACAAACGACGGGCAAGACCCCAATCCCGCCGGGTTGATCTTCGAAGCGAACGTGCATTTCGAGGATGGATCAGTCCAATCGCTTGCGACGAACAACGCCTGGGAGTGGACGGCCGCGAACATCGACGCGCGCGGCCGCTTCAGCCAACCACCCAGGGATTGGCAAGCGGCCGCCGTAGTGCAAAATCCCGGTGTCTGGGCCGCACGTGTGGCACCTCAATGGAACACCTTACTGAGCTCGGCCGCCGACGCTTCGCAGTGGATGGTTCGCGCCTCGCTGATGAAGAACGATGTGCTGATGCGAGCGCTCGGTCGTCCCAATCGTGACCAAATCGTCACATCGCGTCCCGCCGAGTTCACGACGTTGGAGGCCATTGACTTGGCCAACGGCCAGACGCTGTTTGATGCCATCGAACAGGGCTCACGACGGCGACTCGGCGAACATGCGAACTCGCCGGAAGCGTTGATGCAATGGCTCTGTGCGTACGCGTTATCCCGTCCACCGACGAACGAAGAGTTGCGGTTGGCCCGGGAGTTATTGGGGTCCGAGCCGGAAGCATCATCGGTCCAGGATTTGATGTGGTCGATCTTCATGCTCCCCGAGTTTCAGCTCGTGCGGTAGGATAACTTGTCGTAGTCAGCGAATTGGAGGAGTCGTCCTGTGGAAGATCACCAAGTCTCAGAGCCAGTTGCCAGACGACAGTTCCTGCAACAGTTGGCTGCCGCTTCAACCGCTGCGCTCATGTCGAGCGAGCCTCGCTGGTTGGACGCGGATGAGGTGGAACCCATCGCACATCCTCGCGCCACCGCCGACGCTTGTATCTTGATCTGGATGGCCGGGGGTATGGCCGCCCCCGAGACCTTCGATCCGAAACGATACCAGCCGTTTGAGGTCGGCGTTCCCGTCGAGCAAGTGATCAGCACCTTCCCCGCGATCGACACCGCCGTCGATGACATCAAGATTTGCTCGGGACTCGAACAGATCGCGTCGATCATGGACCGAGCCACGTTGATTCGCTCACATGTCTTGCCCGATCTGGGACACATCCTTCACTCGCGACATCAGTATCATTGGCACACCGGCTATGTGCCGCCCCAGACAGTCGCCTGCCCGCACCTGGGTGCCTGGATGGCTCGCGTGCTGGGACCGAGAAGCCCCGTGATGCCCGCCTTCATCAATATCGGACAACGTTTGGAGGGGATCGGCGAGAACGAGGAAATCAAGGCATTTACCACGGCGGGTTTTTTCGGCAGCGAATTTGGGCCGATGAATCTTCCCTATCCCGATCTGGCCGCGCTCGCCGTCCGTCCGCCGAAGGAAATGCAGCCCGGGCGATTCGCCAATCGCTACCAATTCTTTCGCAAGCTGGTCGATAGCTCGCCGCAGCGCGATTATCTGTCCGACTACCAACAGGAATCCATGTTGCGATCGCTCGACAATGCCTATCGTCTGCTGGGGTCGAAGCAGCGCGAGGCGTTTGACATTTCGCTCGAGCCTGCGGAGAGCTTCGAGAAGTACAACACGGGACGATTCGGGCAAGGTTGCCTGCTCGCTCGGCGGTTGGTCGAAAACGGCGCGCGGTTCGTGGAAGTCACGACCGAGTACATTCCCTTCATCCACTGGGATACGCACAAGGACGGGCATACCACGGTCGATCAGTTGCATCGCGACATCGATCGCCCGATCGCGCAACTCATTCTGGATCTGGAGTCGCGGGGGTTGCTGGATCGGACGCTAGTCATCCTCGCCAGCGAGTTCAGTCGCGACATGATTATCGAAGGCGTGCCGGGCTCCAATGCTCAGGATCAAGCCACTTTCAAAGTCGACCGGCTGGAGGAACTGAAGCACTATGGCTTGCATCGGCACTTCACCGGCGCGTCGTCGGTGCTGATGTTCGGTGGC
>JBGTHH010000242.1:0-5041 GCA_041746275.1 Pirellulaceae bacterium
GCACGTCCCAGAGAAGTACCGCGTCGTGTCCAACCGTCGTGCGGAGGTCCTCAGACAACTCCTTGCCCATCGCGAGTGTCATGAGTGTCAGACCGTCGGCGCTAAGGGCAGCTTGCTCGACCACGCCTGGCAAACCGACAAGCTTGTGGACCAATTCGCCGGACTGGGCGTTCCAGAGTTCGCCCGCGGGAACGATGTGTTTGGAATCTCCGGCGTCGCCGCCCGTGAAGATGGAATCCCCACGGGGGCTGAACGCGACGGCTTGGCTGGCTCGATCGCCAGGATCCAACCGGCGCACTTCCATGCCGGTTTCGGTGTCCCACACGACTCCTTCTGCCAGAAGTTGGCGGCCGTCCGGACTAAAGGCGACTTGATCGGCATAGATCGCGGCGCCCAGCGACCGGACTCTCTCGCCCGTCGCGGCGTTCCACAGGATCACCGCGTCTGAGCGAGTGGCGATGGTTTTCCCATCGGGGCTGTAGGCGACCGCGCGAACTTCGTCATCGTGGCGCAGAGTATGGACGATCCGTCGCGCTTTCACGTCCCAGACCACCGCCGTCTTGTCCTCCGAACCACTCAGGACGCAAATGCCGTCGGGACTGAAGGCGACCACCGTGATCTTGTCGGTATGCGGGTGATAAATGTCTTGCACCGCGCCGGTTGCAACGTCCCACAGGCAGACCTGCGATGCCTCGCCGTAGCCCGAGGCGGTGGCCGCACGCTGCCCATCCGAGCTGAGGGCGACCGCATCGATGTACCTGCTGACGCCGTACAACGTTTTGATTGGGTTGCCCGTGTCTGCATCCAAAATGGAGAGGTCCGCAAGATTCAACGTCACCAGCGTTCGGCCGTCAGGAGAATACGGGCGTCGCGGTGCGCGCCCCGCGTAGACGCGAACCCGTTGGCCAGACGTTAAGTCATGCACGACCGTCTCCTTCAGACCGGTGATTAGCAGACCCGTTCCATCGGGGCTGAAGTCCAAGTTCTGGCACGAAAAAACTTCTTGGTCCAACTCTCGGAATTCCTGCACGAGCCGGCCTGTGGCCGATTCCCACACGGCATAGCCCTGTTTCGACGATGAACGATCGAGTGAGCCCGCCGCGGCGATCAGGCGACCATCGGGACTGAAGCAGATTCGAGTGAGCAGAGCCGGAACATCCTCGACGGCAATCAATTCCCTCCCGGACGAGATGTCCCACACATGGATTTCTCCGAGTCGCCGGCCTTCCTTGGCAACTATTTCGAACCCACCGCCACAGACGGCAAGGCGTCGACCATCGGGACTGATGTCGATCCCGTGGATCCGCGACGTCACGCGAGAGAACGATCGTAGACGCCGTCCCGTAGTCCGTTCCCAGAGGATCACTTCGCTATCCGTAGCCGAGGCGACGTACCGGCCGTCCGGAGTGAAGGCCACCTGCCGGACGTTCTTCGTATGGCCCGTCTGCAGAACCAACTCTGGTTGGGCCGAATCCGGATCTCGTAGCGCCAAACGTATCCGCTGGCCGCTGACCACGAACACGCTGCGATCTTCCAAACGGCCGGAAGGAAATTTCACTCGCAGTTTCACCTCGTAGCGAAGCCCGCGTTTCAAGGGCGCGAACGTGAAGGTCCTTTTTTCCGCGTGGTCCGTGCCTTGCATGGTCACCACGCTGCCCGTCGGCAGGTCGAGTTCCAACACGCCCGTATTGGCCGGAATGGGCTGGTCTGAGGCGAGATCCTCGGCGGCCGGACAGCGCCCCAATGCGAAAAAGAGCGTCAGAAGAATCCAGTGTGAGTGAACGTTCATCACGAATCCTTCTAATATGTGTTGTTACCAGGGCCGTGTGCATCATGACAATCCGAGGCAGCACCGCCAAGTGGGTCAGCAAGCTGATCAGAACGAGCGGCCCGGAGAGAGTCTCACAGTCGCCAACCAGCGACCCGATAATCTTGGGCGCAGGCAATCCAATGCGGGCAAACCTCCCGGCTCCGACCTCGCCGGGAAATTTGAACTTCGAGTCGCCTTATAAGGCGAGTGGAGTTACCATCGCGGTGAAATCAGAACCGAGCTGACAACGGTTCGGCAGCGCCATTCGTTCATGGCACCGTTTCATCTTCTGGCGCCTTTTCAGCTTCGTCGACGTGTTTGGCGGGGCGAAGTCCTACCGCCCAATTCCGCCACCGGCAGTCGCTGATCGATGCGATCAGTTGCCTGAGCGATCCAGCGTTACGACGACGTGATGAATTGAACGTTCGTCACTTCAGGTTCGGGATTGCCACTCTTCCCAGAGGCGTCAAGCAACTGGACTCGAATCGCGCGGCCCGTGACTTCGAGTTGCGGCGAGAGATTTTCATACGTGATGCCGCGTAGGATGGCTTCCACGCTCGCGTGATTCGCGGCGGTGGTAAAGGACACGACCAGCGGGCTCGCCCCTCCTGTTCCCCCGGCAAACTTCCCAACGGTGACGGCCGTCTCGTCGGAGTCGGCGAACAAGATTTCGTCGCCGCGTAAGGTTAGCTTCCCGTGACCATTCGTCTCGGCTGCGATGCCCAGTCGATCGTGCGGAGAATCGTTCGGCAGCACCGAGACGATCAGTTGAAACTTGGTGTAGTCGACGGTATTCGGTTGGCTTAAGATGGCTTGCCGATGAGGACGCGCGGGCCCGGAACCCAATCGATAGTCGAGCGACCCGCCCTGTAAGCGAATCGCCGGTGCGAGTTCCGCGCCCAGCCACAAGGCGGCGGTGCCATCGCGGCTGGCCGTCAGAATGTTCATGCCGTCGGCGGAAAACTCGGCGTGAGTGAGTTCCTGCGTGTGTCGCTTTAGACTGAGCAGCTCTTTGCCCACGATCATTTCCGCGGGGATCTCATCGAGTGTCGCTAGAAAGCTCGTATCCCAGAGCTTGGCGGTATTGTCTTGGCTCGCGGTCAAGACTCGCAGGCGATCGGGCGAATATCCGACCGATGTGATGGGGGCGGGATGACCTTCCAAGATCGCTACGGAAACGCCTTGGTCCGCGTCCCAGATGCGCACCATGGTATCGTCGCTGCCGGTCACGATCCATTTTCCATCCGGCGAAAACGCGGCGGCAAGCACCGTGCCTTGATGGCCAACGAGTTGCTTCACGAGCGTGTTCGTCGCTGCATCCCAGATCTTCGCGAGTCGATCGGCTCCGCTGGTGACGATCCAACGTCCGTTCGAAGAATAGGCCAAGCCGCGGATGGCCGCGCCATGAACTAGCGGATCGACGTCCGGTCGTGGTTGGCCAACCACCGGATCCCAACGCACGACGAGGCCGTCTTCACCCGCTGTGAGCAGTTCGTCGCCGCTGGGCGAGTAGACGATTCGATGCAACGGTCCGGTGTGGGCTCCACCGAGGTTGGCCACGGCTTGATGGGTTTCCAGGGACCAGATCTTGGCGGTTCCATCGCGACTGGCGAGTGCGACGGTCTTGCCGTCCGGAGCGAAGGCCACCGAAGTAATCGCCGCTTGCGGTCGAAAGCTCGTCTTGGGCTGATGGGAAGCCAAACTCCAGAGTCGTGCGCCTTTACCGCCGACGGTGACGAGATTTTCGCCGGAGGGCGTGGACAGTGCGGTCCAGACCGTGCCTCGCTGCGCTCGATCATTGCGATACTGCTCAAAACGATCATCCATGTAGTCCCAAAACCAAACTTCATCCCGCGTCGAACTAGCCAACGTCACCAGGACTTGGTCGGTGTGCCGAGCCAGGCTCAAACTATGGATGTTGCGATTGGCAATTTCGCGTTGCCGCAACAACTTGGCCGACGCGAGATCCCAGAGCCACAGTCCAGCGACATTCTGACGGACCGTACTGGCCGTAATGCACTGTCGCCCATCCGCCGAGACGATCATGGCCGTGACCGGATACTCGTGTCGCAGTTGGCGATCCCGTTCGTACTCGCCGCTCGCAACATCCCACTGGAGCACCGCGCCATCCGCCCCTGCCGTCACGAGGGTTTGTCTACTCGAGGGGGGTTCACGGGACTCGGGCAGAAACGCGGCGGCGTGAATCGCCTGCGAGTGCCCACGCAAGCTCTTCACGAACGCGCCCGTCGAGGTCTCCCACATGCTGGCGCGTCCCGAGGCGTCACCGATGAAGGCCAATTCGCCGTCCGGCGACAAGGCAATTGCGGTAATGTCCGCGACGCGTTTCCGAGCTTCGTTCGCGGACAAGGAAGGATTGCGCGAGATGAGGTCGCCGATCAACTCCCGATGTGGATCCAGCGTGTATTGCAACTGTCCGGTGGTCGCCTGCCACACCTTCACGGATTTCTGGGGGCTGCCGGTGAGGATCATCTGGCCATCGTCCGAGAGTACGGCAAGTCCACGACGGCCCGTTTCGGGCAGCAAACGTTGCTGCGTGCCGCGCTGGAAATCCCACACGCGCGTGGTCCCATCCCCGGCCGATGTCAACAATCGCTTGCCATCGGGAAAGATCGCGGCCGTGGTGGTCAAGAACTCGTGCCCTTCCTCCAGACTGGCGGTCTGCGATGCGGTCGCGACGTCCCACAGCTTGGCGGAACCGTCCTCAAGGCCAGTCACGATGTATCGCTGATCGAGTGACATGGCAGCCGCCAAGATCGGCTGATCGAGTCCCTGAAACAACCGCTCTTCCTCGTATCGACGGAGATCCCAAGTGCGTACCGAGCGATCCAAGCTACTAGATACCACCGTCGTCCCATCACGCACGATCGAACCGCCCGTTACCCAGCCGCCATGCCCACGCAACGTGAGCAGCGGTTGCGAATCGCGACGGTTCTGCCAAGCCCGTCGGCGGAGCGTGGCGACGACACTGGCTTCGTCGTACTGAGCTGCGGGACGAGCATCCCAAATGCGGAGCGTGTTGTCCCTCCCCGCGCTCAGCAAGAGATGGCCGTCCCTGGAAAAGCCGACCGAGCTGACGGCTGCCGTGTGTCCTTCCAGAGTCCGAAACTGCGCGGCGGGAATCGACTCGCCAGCGATGGCGAGTTTGACTTCATCCAGCAGTGCCGAACGATCCACGCGGTCGGTAACCGCTTCCCATACGAGAATGCGCTG
>JBGTHH010000243.1:0-2980 GCA_041746275.1 Pirellulaceae bacterium
TAACCGGGGATGTCATTGTCCCCAAATGATGGTGCTCCGCGGATGCCAAGGACCAAGAATGCCGCTGCGTCGCGCCAGAACGGGCCGTATGCTGGCTGTGAGCTTCGTATCACGAGTGCATTGGCATAACGAAATCCCCAGCCTTCAAGTAGCTTGATGGCATGTGGGAGGTATTCGTTTGGCGTGAAGAGATGGAGGTGGGCATTGTCGGCTGCAACTTCTTTGACCGGCATCCGCTGGAGTTCCGAAAAATCGAGGAGTCCCAGCGGACCAATTCTGCCCGCTGCTAAACCCTCACTCCAGGGTGGCATCGCGTAGATACACTGGAACTGTTTCCTGGCTTGAATGAGTTCTTCAAGTTGTTCGCATAATTTGCCTACCAACTTCGATCGCTTTGCATCGAGTGCCGACCCCTTGCCATTTCGATCCCCACTCGTCGTGCGCAGTAGCCCGGCACCCGTTATCTCCTCCTGCTGATCGCCGCACCGGCGGAAATACAGCTCGAAGTCAGGGGCAGGAACCTCCGCAATGCGGCGCCACCGATGCGCCTGTTGCTTGGTAACTCCAAGGTCCGCCAGTTTCAAAGTCGCATCGTGCGACCTTGATCGGCGGTCTCCACCTTGCATGCCGCTGTCTCTTAGCTGCTCTCCCGCCTTTCGCTCCGCGCGAAGTCGCAATTCAGCAGCCCGGTTCTGCACTTCAAGCCCGAGAGCAGCGGATCTCGCGTAGATTCTCAAAGCTTCAGCGTGGTCGTGAATTCTTTTCACGTCATCGAAGGTGTCTGCATCGCTCAGCGCCTGCATCGCCTCCTTCAATACAGTGAGTGGACAATCTTGAAGCACCGCCACCGGGGCATATTGGGCGAGCGGTAGAACGTTGGCCTGTGGGGTAGCGGCCAGGTCAATTCTGGTTCGATGGGAGCGCGGGTTCGCCACGAGGGATCTCCTCCGGTGTTGACGAGTGCGACGGCAAAGAGAATCCGTCATATAGTTAATTGCGAAAACTCCCCAGAACCGGGTGGGAAAAACCGGAAATTCGAGAAAGTTTTCAAAAAAACTGACGCTTTGACGTACGATGCTGCCTCTCTGGTCCAAGTCGGATCGATTTCAAAGTCGCATCGTGCGACCTTGATCGCCGGGTTTTCGCCTTACAGACCGCTTTCCGCTGCCTTCTTTTTCCCTCCACAGAAACCGTTGCGCCGGCAGTCATCTATCGTTCGGAATCCGCCTCATCCGGGTCGCTTGGGGAAAATCGAACACTCGGAAAAGTGTGCCAGGAATTGCTTGACCGCGTCGGTCGCGAAGTTAATAATCCGGTCGTTGGATACCTAATGCCTCGCTGGTTACTGCCCCACCTGTCGAGGCCGGTCGTCGGCCTTGCCTGGCGACTTCAGCCTCGATGGGTCTCTGCCCACCCGTCGAGGCTTTTTTGGTGCGCTTCGTCACCCTCTGCGGAAAAGCCCTAACACGATTCGGGCAACAAACCAAGGATCGAGTGGAGTTGGGCACTTTGTTCGCAAGTGGAATTCGATGGCTCTTCCACCTTGCCACGTAATCACACCATGACGAAGCCCACGCTCACGGAAGAGGACGCCATCCGCCTCACCGAGTATCACTTTAAGCGAAACCGAATCGCCCGAGACTCACACCGGAAGTCCTGGCTGAAACGGCACAAACGCGTCAGCCCAAAAAGGCTGCTGTAGAATTAATCGCTGCCTGCTCTCTTGCAACTAACATTGCGACGACACCACCAAATCGGCCAGCCGATCGGCATCAATCCGCCCCGCTCGAACATCCTGTTTGAGTTGACGCAGCGCCAGTTTCACCGTTCGGACAACATCACCGTTCGGACAGCTGTTTGACACTCATGGTCGCCATTTGTACGCTGCAGACTATTCGACTTTGTCTTGAATGAGATCATTGAAATTACGGGCCGGGTGGTGCAATGAACGCTGACAAATAGAGGCAGGGAATGGCATCTCCAAACAAACTATCTGGCTCCGAAATGAAAACCATTTCAAATTCTCTCGTCTCAACCGCCTACGAGAAGTACTATGCCAGTGGCACATACAAGCAACGATATCCCGATTGCAATCAGTCGACATTCGCACTAGTCCAAGAATACGCTAGTGCTGCAGATTCTGTCTTGGATTTTGGATGTGGCGATGGCCGATACACTTTGCCACTACTTCGGGCGACTGCCGCACAAGTTGTCGCGTGTGACCTTTCGTCAACTGCGCTAGAACAGCTTCGACAAGCATTGTCGCTGCAGGCGACCATGGAGCGCCGCGTAACCTTAGTAAAAGGTGACGCCTCGTCCCTATCAGAATTCTCGGGTTTTGATGTAATTCTTGCGTTGTTTGGCGTTCTTGCCCACATTCCTTTTCGTGAGAATCGCCTTGAGGCTCTTCGTACATTCAGAGCGTTGCTTGGTGAGTCCAGTATTGGAAATTTGATTCTGTCCGTCCCAAATGGCCGTCGGCGATTTCTCAAAAATCAAAGAACTCACGCACGACTCCGCTTGGAGGGCCGAGCGATCCATCCTGCAGTCGAAGAAGGTGACATCATCTACCATCGCTTGATGGATGGTGAGCCTCAGGAGATATTCTACCATATGTACACAGGCCCTGACTTACTTGCAGATCTGGCCCAGTCTGGATTCTCCTTTATACGTCTCTACGCAGAAAGCTTCTTTCCGGAAGAAGTGGTAACAAAAAGGCGGTTGCTCGCCATCGTTGACCGAGGACTAGTGAGGATTCTCCCTAGTACTTTCGGCTATGGGCTACTTGCCGTGGCAAAGTGTAACCCTTGAAGGAGCAATACATATGCGGAGGTTGCCGCGCATTCCGGATCGGCTTCTCCGGTCGCTCCGCGCTCGTGAGTGCGTCGTGTTTGTGGGTGCTGGCGTATCTTGTCAGGCAGGCTTGCCTTCGTGGACAACGACGACCAGTGTATTGAAGGATCGCCTCATCCAACTTGCC
>JBGTHH010000244.1:0-6689 GCA_041746275.1 Pirellulaceae bacterium
GTGCGCCGATGCGGGGAATAGCTACGACGGCTATGATCCCCAAAATCGTTACGACCGCTAACAGTTCCAGTAGCGAAAAGCCGCTGGGAGCCGCGCTTCGAGTTTTGTGGGGCCTGTTCATGGCGGTTCCTAGAGTCACGATGTTCGTATGCAAGGGTAGGTCACAATCTAGCGCCCTCCTGCCAAAGAGGCACGGAATCTTCGGAACAATGGGAGTTCGTAGTCGTTCGCAGGGTCAATTGGCCTGCGAGAGGAGGCTGAGCACAAATTTTCTCAAAACGCTGTAATTCTCAGCAGCGGTGCCGTTGCGCAGGCGACTGGCGTCTTCACCGAAAACGACGTCCAACACCCGATTGCACACTTCCCGCAGAACCAAAACACTATCCCGCGACTTGCACGGTGACGCGATCCGCGCCGTGCCAGACATAGCCGTCGGGGTTCCACCCGATCGATCCGTCGAGCGGTTGCGTATTTCCCAGTGTGTCGACGGCCCGACTGATTACCGTGTGTTTGCCGGGGGCGAGCGTCAACGGTGCTTGCCAGCGTTGCCAAGCGTATCGGCCGGAACGCTCCAACTCAGCCCGTCGCCACGATTGACCTCCATCCAACGAGAGTTCCACCGCATCGATCAACGAAGTACCATCATTCCAAGCCACGCCGCTGGCCATCACCCTCCCGCTACGCAGGTCCGCAGCCTCGGCCGGCGCGAAGATCACACTCTTGATTCGCATCCGCCAATGGGAATCGCTATTGTCCAGTGCGTAGGCAAATGCGGAGCCCGGCTCCAACGGCACGCGGGGAGTACGATAGCGTTTCGCTTGATGATGGTTTACGGACTCCTGGGCTTCGAGCCGAAGTCGCGACAGCCATTTGACATGCATGGTGCCGTAGTAACCGGGCGTGACCAACCGCACAGGACCGCCATGCACGGCCGGCAATCGTTGGTCGTTAAGTTCCAGGGCAAGGATCGCTCGCGAGAGTGTTTCTTCCAACGGTAGGCTGTGTTCGAAATCGGCGGCACCTGGCTTCCCCGGTGAATCGGCCCCTTCGGCGGTCAGAAACTTCGCCAGGGCGTGTGGTCGAACGTCGAATTGTTCAAACACGCTTTGAAGCCTTACGCCCTTGAAGCGGACGTTGCCCATGGCTCCATAGCTCCACTGCGCGCCCTTAACGGGAGACACCGCGCTGAACATCGCGCGTCCATTGCCAGAGCATTGCAACACTAGTTCATGCTCGACCTGCGGCATTGTCCGAAGTTCGTCGAGTGTGATGGTTCGCGGAAACTCCAACAGACCTCCGATCTCCAGTTTCCAAGGCATGGTCGGAGCGGGTTCCAACGTAGCCGACCAATCGGGTTGCTGGTTGTTCCGAACAAAGAGCTTGTCGGCTGGCGTGATCGTGTCTTCCCGCAGCAGTTCCAGCGGTGTTTCAATTTCAAAGCCGGTCGTGGCGGGATTGTGAACCAGCAGCCGGCGGTCTTTGCCGACGATCAGTTGATCGGCGGTCAACGGAACGGCATCGACGGCACGCGCGATGCCGTTCCACGGACGAGCCCAGGCACCGCCCACCGCGAACACCAGTCCTGTTTGCAGCATGTGGCGGCGCGAAACGGCGAGCGGCAGACGAGGAGTGGGCTGTTTCCATTGGGACATGATAGGACTCCGGCGTATGAGGCAGGCTAAGCGGATGGGACTCGTGCGGAACTGATTGGTGTCAATTGTCGCGCGAGGCCAGATTCAATGCAATCAGCGAAATCCGAGACGTTCGCTGAGGGGCGAGTTGCTGGACGTTGATGATTCGGGCGAAGTGGTCGGTTCCACAGCGGGAGTCTCGGCGCGGCCATCGATAACATCGTTGGGCCAGCGGCCGCGCCAGATCGCCAACGCGCGACCGGCGTGAGACAAATACGTGAAGTTCTCTCGCACTTGATCTTCGGTCAAGTCATCGATCGTGCGGACCAGCCACTGGCCCGCTGCGGCGAGCGTGGGACGGGGTGGATGCAATTCGGCAGGAGCCATGGCCCACCACTCCAACGCGTGCCCGGTCGCGAGAATGCGTTCGGGCAAGCGATCTCCCTCGACGTCGGTCGGCGTGCTCGATGCCGGTTGTCGATGTGGCCAATCGGCGTTCCAGAAGCCGTCTGGATGCTGATGTCGTTCGAGCAGAAGCGTCGCATCGGATAGGAACTCCAACACTTCCACACGCGTGTCGGGCGACAGGATGGGGACTTGGTCATCCACGCGCAGGAACACGACTAATGTGTACAGCCGATGATTCGCGAAACAGACACCGTGGTCCAGCGTCTCGCGCATGATGCGTCGGGCTAGTCGATCGAATGACATGACTTGCCCTTCGGTCGTCATCCACTCGGTGCGTGATGGCAGAAAGAGGGCGTAGGTCAGTCCCGACCACTCATACTCCAATTGGTTCAAGCTGAAATCCCGCATCGACTGCTCGACCATCGCGCGATACGTCGTGCGCCGAGTCGATGTAATCATGGGGAAGCCAAGCGGTGTGCCAACCTCGGCCAAACAGGCGACCGTGTGATCGACATGCGAACTGGTGGCGTCCCCTTCCTGCACGCGTACGGCCACTCCCGAGCCACGATCGAGCAATAACGGCGGCTTGTCGTTGCCAAAGACTTCCTGAAAGCGACCGTGATCCAGCAGCAGACGCCGCATCGCCGGTCCCGATAAGAATCCGTCATCCGTGAACTTCGCCGCCGCTGTCCAGAATCGCAGCCCATGATCGACATGATTGATCTTGGTTTGGGCACCGTGGAAACGCGGGAGGAGCTTACCCATGACGCGTTCCAATTGCTCATCCGAAATCACGACATCATAGTCGTACAACGGCGCGATGCTCAACGGTTCCTCGCGCAGCGGAGGAAGGCGTCGCTCGGCGTCCAACATTTGCTTACGCACGGCCCCCGCCCCGACCAGCACGCTCAGCAACGTTAGATGCAACGCGACAAACATCGATGCGCGATGCGAATTCGTCGGCGTCGCGGCAGTCGTCGTCGGGGAATCCATCGGTATATTCATGGGCTCAGCTCGCGCGGGCTCTCTGGGACAATATCGCGGAGATCGGTGCGGCTGGCTCATCCGCCGCATCGCCTTCATTCATCCGACGTTGCAAGACCACTCCCTGTTCGTCTTCATAAACGATTCGCCACGTGGTCGATCGCCGCAGCGCGCTTGCCAATGCGGTGTTCCGCTCCTTGTCGACGACCACCGTATCGATGCGATAGCGTTGCAACGCGCGTTGCCAACCGGGCCGGACGGCGAGCAACGCCTGATAGTCTTGCCAGACTTGGCGCGGCACGACATGCATATTCGTCGTCACAAAGGGCTGGAGTTGGTCGGGCCCCGCCCACACCAACCAGTCACCCCACCATTGCGGATTGAAAATCTGACCTTGCGGCGGATGCTCCTTCAAGTAAGCGGCGATTCCCAGCGGCGTCGAACTGCTCAAGACTTGCTCGGTAGGACGCGGATCATCTCCCATGATCGGCCGGCCCACAGGCGACATGGCGAACGTCATCCAGACCAGCAGCAGCGCGATTAACGAGTAGCTCCAACGTCGTCCCGTGGGCAGCGCCCAACCGTCGCGCGGTGTCGTGTCGATCTCGGCGACCGGGGGTTCAGGTGCCAGCCAAGCCGGGAAATATCGAGTCAGGACGTCGGTCAGGTGCGGCGTAATGACCACCGCATAGACAGCCGCGTACCACGTCATCATGCGAACTCCATTCACGGCCGCGATGGTGAACAGTCCGAGCAGCAGGACGTCGGCCGCCGACACACGCTGGCGACTATGACGCAGCACCCACACTAACCCAACCCACGACAATGCGAACTCGCGACCGCCGACCCCTAAGATTACCAACGGTTGCCACTCCAAGACGTCCGCCAAGTTCTCGTTGCCGGAAAACCAGAGCGTATACAACAACAGATCCAGCCCGTAGGGATTCACCAAGGTCGCGCAGGTTGCCAACTCGCAAGCGTACAGCCACTGCCGGACTTGCCGATCCTGGACCACCGCTTCCCAGTCACGCCTTTGCCACGCCACCTCGAAAACGCGTCCCAGCAGCAGGCACCCTAATACCGCCAGCCCGCAGACAAACGAGCCATGGAGGTTCGCCCACAAGACCATGAGCAGACCGAGTCCAATCCACCAGCCCCAGGTCGGACGCTCGCTCCCGGTCGCGGCACGGCTTCGTGCTCTCACGATCAACCACAACAATCCGGCAAAGCACGCGGCCGCCAACGTCTCGGGACGGATTGTCGCGAGCCGACTCCAACCGACAATTAATACGATCAACACACTGCTCAGACTGATCAGCAATCGGCGACTTGAGAGAAAGAACGCATGAGCCAAAATGGCAAAGGTCGCCAGCGTCGCCACGGCAAACAAGGCCGAAAGGGCTTCAAATCCTCCGCTCCGTTGGACAGCGGCGAAGATGACCTGCGCCAGCCACGCCGAATCGACCACGCGCATCCCTTCGGTCAGTGGCTGGTAGGGATCTTCGGCGGGCAACGCGCGGTGTTCGAGAATCCATTGACCGTACGCCACGTGCCCCCACAAATCCGTGTCGCGCAAGGGGACGTAATTCAGCAATACAAAGAAGACACACCAGAATGCCAGGAACAGCAAGTGCCCAAGCGACAGTGCCCAACGTGGACTTAACTTGGGAGTCAAGTCCGGCTCGTCGCTCGCCACAGGCGGATCTTCAGGTGCGGTCGTTTCGGTAGTGGCCGTCATGATCACTGACTACGAGCGGATCTCGTAGATACTAGGTTCGTTCGAAGTTCCGCCGTGGCAGCGGAACGAGACTATCAGCATTCGATCATAATTCTTCCGTTTCGTGTTGAAAGGGAATTTCAGAATTTTCCAATCGACCCAATCATTTCCGACGGAGGAACGCCTGATGAAGTCGAATGGCGCTACGTGCCTGTCGGAAACGGGGCCAGATCCTCTCGGCGAGGCCAAAAACCCAGTGAACTCGTCTCGCCACCAAAGATTCAGACCCCTTTTCGGACAGACTCCTAAGGCGTCGCGGCGGGTCCGTTGCGGCGATTGGCATCGGGAGGCTGGTTGTTGTTCGCGGGTTGAGCCGGCTGATTTGCCGGACCGGCTACTTCCGGCTTCTGACCGCCGACGATCCCTGCCAGCACTTCGCGAACGCGTTCGGCGTTTAGATTGCCACCCAGCTTGAGCACCGACACCGCCGCCACGGGCCGAGCCGCTTGATCGAGCGTGATGACCATGTTCTCGATGCTCTTCATCAGTTGTTCACCTTCGGCCGAGACCAGCAGCGTGTTCGAAACCTCGTCGATCCCAATCGACAACTTGCCTTTGAAGCTCAAGTGGGTGCGTTCGGGCTTATCGCTAGTTTCCCCTTCGTTGAAGATGTACGTGGTACCCGTGGGTTGACGATTCTTGGCTTCCGGATTTCCCGCCTGCTGTAAAGCCTTGTCGTTGGAGCTGAGCAGGTCGCGATACACCTCCTTGATCGTTTCGGCGACGGTGAGGGCTTTGGAATTCTTGATATGAAAGACCGCCGATAGCCGCGCTGACTGCGAATCGGTCGGCTCGGGCTTGTCGTAGATCGCGATCAATTCCTCAATGGTCCGCAACTGTGCCGCGTCGGCACCTTGTACCAAGATCGAGTTCGAGTCGAAATCGTAGATGAATTTCAGCTTGCGTCGTTGTGATAGGCGAAAGCGAGATTCCGACTTTTTGGGTTCCGGCGCGTCGTAATAATAGTAACGCGGGCGATTGTTTTTAGGTTCCTCCTCTTCCTGCTTGAAGAAGTCCACCAGATTCTGTTTCACGTAGTAAGCGTCCACGTGCTGAAGTTTGAAAATCTTGTACTCCGAAGCGGGTGGAGCGAGTTGGCTCACCAACTCCTCGAGTAAATCCAAGGCGGCCGTATCTTGTGAGGTAATGACCAAATGGCCTTCATGATCGATGGCGACGTTTATAGGGGCGGGAGTCTCATTGCGCTGGTGTTGCCCTTCGAACAACCGACGTCGCAGTTCCTCACGCGTGGGTGGGAGCGGTGCTTCCGCGGGTTCCTGGACAGGCGGCTCCGACACGGCTTGCCCACGGTCTTCGTTGGCAAGCGGCAGCGGGTTCTCATCATTCAGCGTGGTCCATACATAGGGCTGGCGAGCATGACGCGCCTCCTGGGGAACCACGGGAGTGGGACGTTTGGTTTCGGGCTGTGCGGGCGGGACCGTCGGGGCAACCTTGGGCAAGTTCAATTCGTTGGGAGCCAGCTCTGGCCAAGCCTGGCGAAGTCGTTCCAAGAACTCACTCGCTTCACCCTCCGGTACCACTTGAAGCACTCGCAATTTGCTGCTCTTTCCTCCCTCCGGCGGCAGTTCGCCAAGTTTGATTAGCAAGTTGCGCACCGCCTGGATTTCGAGTTCATTGGCCCACAGCAACAACATATTATTCTCGACATCCGCGTCGACGCGGAACTTGTCGTCATTGCCCGCCTCCTCATTCTGGCGACCATAGCGCGAAGAATAGAAATCATAGTAGCGTGGTTGGGCCTGTTCCTCCTTCTGGCCAATCATCATGAACTCGATGGTGCCCGCCACGTAGTCGGCCGCCAATCTCCGCAGTTGCATCACCTCGAATTGTCGTCCGGTGCTATCGAGGCGGTCGATCAACTGCCGGAT
>JBGTHH010000245.1:0-9268 GCA_041746275.1 Pirellulaceae bacterium
GTGGATGTTAACAAATTAACGGATGAAGGTCTGTTGGTCCTGTACCGTCGTGTGACCATCAATCACGCCCGTAATTCCATTCGGCTCTTGGCCGAAGAGGTGTTGCAGCGGAGCAGTTTGAAAGACAAAATCGATCGCAACGAAGCGTATGAATTGCTCATTCGCACCGCGGCAACTTCCGAGGATGCCTTGCGTTATGTCGCGGAAGCCCAAAAGGGTGCTGCGGAACGTCATGAATCTCCGGCTCAGTGGCTGTTGGCCGAACTATCGATCCGCATTCCGCGCGGTGAGGCCGACGAGTGTCAACGGATCGTGCAACGTCTTCAGACGCGTCACATGCAAGAGCCAGGCGTGGGACAGGGATTGTATGAGGTCCTGTTGAGTCATGGCGTCATCGCGCCCGATGGAGCACCCGTTCGAGGCCGGCGCGGCGCGGAACCCCAGATGGCCGCAACTGCTTCCAACGCCGAACCGAATCGACTTTGGACTCCTGAAACCGCCGCGGCCGAGAGCGTTGGCGGCGAAAAGTCCAAGCTCTGGATTCCCGGCATGGACTAGATTTGTTCGCGGGCTCAATTCACATTTCTCATTCGTGATGATTCAAGGCTCCTTCTTGCTCCCCGCGCACCTCGGATGACTTTCCTCCGGGCTGGGCGCGCACGGGCAGAATCACACCGTCAGTATGGGCTTCAAGGGCGATCATTCCACGATTCCCTCGAATAGCGCCGACCCGACGCGAACCAAGGTGGCTCCCTCTTCGATGGCGACCGTAAAGTCATCGCTCATACCCATCGATAACTCGTCCAGCGACACGCTAGGCGGCGAGTTGTTCCGCAGTTGATCGCGCAGCAAACGGAGCCGCTCGAAGTCACGACGCGCGTCGTCTAAATCACCCTCCAGGCTCGACATCCCCATGAGTCCCAGAATGCGCACCGACGGAAACGACGCCACCGCCTCGACGACTTTCGGCATCGCGTGCGGGACGAAACCGTGTTTGGTGACATCGCCCGAAATGTTTACCTCGAGCAACCCTGCCACCACAATCCCAGTCTCCGTCGCAATGCGATCGATTTCCTCGAGAAGCGGCAGGCTGTCGCAGGCGTGCAGCATCGTGAGCCAAGGCAGCGTCCGCCGCACTTTGTTTCGTTGCAGATGCCCAATCAGATGCCAGTTCACCCCGCGACCTTGTAGAGCCGCTCCTTTTCTCCACAGCTCTTGTGGCCGGCTTTCCCCGAGGTCTTGGCAGCCGGCATCGAGCAGCGCGGCGGCGGCTTCGATGCCAACATACTTCGAGACCGCGACCAACTTGATGTCCGCGGCGGAACGCCCCGAGCGGGCTGCGGCTTCCGCGATTTGCCGTCGCACGTTCGCTAAGTTTTCCTCGATGCGGGCTGTGAGCTCAGACATCCGGCGTTACTCGATCTCCAGCAGTTTCTCGACCTCGCCCCCGGCGGGGAACCGACCGAACACGAACTCGCTGCTAAAGTTCTGTCCCAACACGCTGCGTGCGGACTTCGGACCGAGCGAGCGGTAGATCAACCACTGGCGATTGCCGGTTTGCACACGATACCCAACGGCTACGTCGGCTGGAGCGATCTCCAAACGCTGGGCAACCGTCAAGCGACGCCACGTCACCTGGCGACTAAAGCGTTTGGCGTCCAGATCGATAAAGACGGGGGCGAACAATCGTTGTCCATGGGCTGACTGTCGCAACTCCAGTCCTTCCTCCGACTGTACCAACGCACCGTCGACTCGTTCCGCGCGCCACTCGGGAAGTTGAAGCGGCAGGACCAATCCGATCTTCTTGCGTCCCGTCAACACGCCCTCATGGGTTTCGTCGGCGGGCGAATAGGCGATGCTGCTAGTTAGCGGCAGGGTATTGCGATATTGAATGCGGCCACTTCGCTCGCCGAGCACGGCGTCGGCAATAAATAGGACGCGATCGTCGCGGACCAACAACATCTGACGCTGGACCTTCCAGCCGCTTTCGAAGCGAATTTCCAGTTCCAGATAGTCCACATCATGGTCCGATTGCCAACAGACTTCATCCCAGTTGTGTCGCGTTGGCAGAAGCACGCCATCGATGCTTAACTCGGGCTGGCTCACGCCAGAGAACACCGTCTCGGACCCGCAGTTCAGTTCCCAAAGCAGCTTGCCATTCCCATAGCTGACGGCCAATTGATCGCTCGACTGTTTCCATTCGCGACGCAGCACCGCCAACTCGGCCCACTCCGAATTCGTCGCGGGGCTAGGCAACGAGACTCGTGGTTCGGCGGGAGCTTTCCGTCCAGGCAGGATGCAGGCGGCAATTTCCAGGTCATCTGTATCGCCCACCAGCGTCAACGCGACTTCAAACAACGACGGCGTCCACGCGTCCGCAGAAGGCGCAGCGAGAACTTGCGTACCATCATTGCGGCAGAGACGCAGCATTTGCAACACGAGCCACTCGTACTGTAGTTGAGCCTCATCACTGAAGCAGCGTGTTCGCATGGCGCGCCCCAGGCACTGGCAACGCGTCCAACTGGCGAACAAGGGGCGAGCCATCGACAAGTACTTCCCGTGCGGCAGCCCTTCGCCATCGAGTAACTCCGTCAGTCCTTCCGAGATCGTCACACCCGCAGTTTCCCCGAGCTGTTGGCACGCTTCGATCTCCGGAAAAAGATAGGCTAAGGTGAGAGGTAACTCTCCCGCGAGGAGTTGCTGTGCCAGCGCCTCGGTGGCGAGATCCATCCGCGCGGCCTCGCCGGTGATCTTTAGCAACTGCCCGAGAATTTCATTCCAGACCGCCGGTGCGAGCACGGGAGCCAAATCGGTCAGCGCGTGACACCAAGCTAACGCTTCCAATCCCCAGCCGGGACTGGGGCGTCGCTGGTGCATCGCTTCCAGCCACGATTCAGCGGCGGCGGCAAGTTGGCTCGTGGCTGATTTGCCCCGTGATTTCACACCATCCAGAAGGTACAGGAGTTGTTCCGACTCGGTGCCAGAGATCTCCGCCAGCAGAGACCATAGCAGTGGCGAGCACGTCTTGGCCGCGACCAGTGACTTCAACGCAATGGGCGTCGAACGCGTGGCGAGATGCGATTCCCACGCGCCCCATTCGCTGGCCGAGGGAACGGGTTTCGACGATCCCGCAACCCCATTACCGTGGGTCTTCGCTGCCCTGTTCAGACGTTGCCTTAAAGCGGCAGCCTCGCGTGCCTGGTCGGCCGATCCCGCTGTTGCCATCGTCTCAATTCCTCCCTGACGTATAATGAAAACCAAGACCGAGTATATTAGCAATCACCGGCTCGGCTGGCTGCCCCCTGCCTTGTCGGTCGCAGATCAGTTTACGGCAGGTCGCGTGCCCCTTGAGGAGTCGCTTGATGAAATGTTCCATGTCTCACTTGCTCGCCTGTTTTGTCGTCGTTGTCGGTCTGGATACCATGGTGGCTCAAGAGCCGCCGACCGCCGAACCGACCGCGACGACTCCGCCGGAACGGCTGGTCAAACTCTCCAAGGACGACGACATCTGGATCGATTTGCAACGCAAATTGGTCGTTGTGGATGGTCAAGTCGCCATGCGCGAAGGACAACTCGAGATGTTGGTGTGCCCCAAGGGCACCAAGGAACATGAATCGTTGGTCGCGGTGAACTCCAAGTCGCAGTTGGTTCACGCGGGGCTGTTGGCGGTCGGTGCCATCGCCGGACATCCCGTGCGTTTCCACCCGGAGTATGTTCCCGCCACAGGCAGCATCATCGACATTTTCTTCTTGTGGGAGGATGAGGAGGGAAAGCACAAGGTCCGCGCTCAGCAGTGGGTGAAGGACTCTAAGACCGGCAAAGAAATGCAGGACAATTGGGTGTTCGGCGGAAGCGGCTTCTGGACCGACGAACGCACGGGTGAGAAGTTTTATCACGCGGATGGAGGAGACTTGATCTGCCTGTCCAACTTCTCAACGGCCACGCTCGATGTTCCGGTCGAGAGCAGTCAGTCCAACGAGTCCCTCGTCTTTTCCGCATTCACCGAACGCGTTCCCCCGCGCGGTACCAAGGTGCGGGTGGTCTTGATACCGCGTCCGGACAAGAAACCAAACGCAGCGAAGCCCGACCCGACGAAGCCACCGGCCGCGTCCGCCACTCCCGCGTCAGCCGACAAACTCGGCGGCGATCAGCAGGCCGACAAACCATAGCATTTGGCCGCTGCCCAACAGGGTCCCGATGATCGCCAATCGCAAGCCGGAGCGGGTGGCTTGTTGGCCACTTGTCTCCATCGCTCCTCGCGACATGGCTTGCCGATCACTTTGCCCCATGATCCACGCGGGAACGCTAACCGCGAGTCCGAGCAATTGTCCAGGCAATCCATAGGCCAACGCGGGGAGGTAGTCGGCACCGCTTGCCATGATTCCCAAACTGACCATGATCGCCAGCAACTGGACGATGAAGCCCGTCAGCCCCAGCCCGAATACCCAGGGGCCACGACTTGGTAGAAACGACTCGTAATCGTCGGGACGATAAGGTTGAAGTGCCGACGACTCCGCCTCTCCCGACTGATAGGGATTGTTTGGCTCGACGGTGTCGCTTGGTGCCGAGCTTTCAACGTCACCAAAGGGATTGACTCCACTCTCCCCGGCGAACGGATTCTGACGCCCGACTCCTGGATGATCGGGAAACTGGAATTTGGCCATGCGATGGGACTCGCGATCGCGAAGCTATGATTTCGAACCGGAACGATCGTCTAATGAGCATCGATGCGACAATGAGTCAACACTTCACTAGCTGACATGATGTAACTGGTATAAAACGGCCCGAACTCGGCGAATCGCGCACTAGCTTGGTCGAATCGCATCCGATAAACAATATCCTTCAGATACTGCGGATTGCGTCCCCACAACGTCACGCCCCATTCCCAATCATCGAAGCCGAGACCGACTGTGATCAACTGACTGACCTTACCGGCAAACTCCATGCCACTCTTGGCGTGCTCGGCCATCATGCGATTTCGTGCCGAGTAGGCCAGGGTGAACCAGTTCTCTCCGACTTCTCGCTTCTTGTTCATCGGATAGAAGCAAGTCGCGGGATAGCCGACGGGAAACTCGGGCGTGAGACGCTGCTGGTTCATGGCGGGCAGCCGTGCTTCGTACGCGCGGACCTTGGCGCTATACGCTGGGCTGCCCGGGGCCTCGCCGTCCTGCAAGAGCCGTTTGGCGTATTCGTTGACCGACGGGACATACTCCGAAATCTCCGTCATGGAGACAAAGGAATAGGTCGGGATCAGCGCGGGCCCCAATTTACTGGCCAATAGGCGATGATTCACCGACTCGACCTTCAACGGGTTCTCATCCATGACCATCAAGCTGAAATCCGCCTTCGTCCCGCTCACCAAGCTCGTTTGCAGGCGACGAGGCGCTAACTCGTGCTGGGGATTTAACGCATCAATAAACGCCTCGCTGCCGTCCTTGATTTGACTCGGGGCAAGTGCCGCTAAGACTTGGCGATCAAAGCGATAGTAAAAATGGGTGCAGTGCCAGCCTTCATCGGGTTCCAACGAAGGCGCAATCGGTGCCTGGGCGTGTGTTCCGTGACTCATTGACTCTCTCCGTCCTTCCGTCCGCGAAATGGAAATATGAATCGTGGAGCATACCACAGTTCGCGCCAAACGAACCATCCCCTGGTTCTCGACGTGCCAATGCCTGATACCGGTTGCGAAACGCCACGGAAACGTGGCCATCGTACCGGTTATAACGGTTGCGAAACGCCCGTGCCTACGCTTCGCGATGGATCAGATTGCCGCTTCGGCAAAATCCTTGGCCAGACGCTCGAAGACCTCGCGGGTCACGTGGGCGGAGACGACTTCCCGTGGTTGACCACCGCTGCGAGCATAGCGACAAAGTGTCAGCTCGCCGCGGGCGACGACCAGTTCGTAGTAACGCGTGCCATCGTCGTCGTGATGTGGCGGTTGTGATCGCATTTGCACCACACACGCTTCATTATCAATCTCGATGGGGCTGATCGATTCCAAGAGGTAGGTCAAACGCCTGCTCAGCGCATCCGCGATGGATCGAAGCTGATCCAACGTGGCGTGAGCCAGTTGATCGGCTTGGAAGGAGAACCGTTCGAAGGTGCATCCGAGCTGGTCAATCGCGGAGAGTTCCACCTCCAACCGACCGGTGTCGAGGTCGGCGTGCAAGGTTTGCGGACCGCTCGCGGGGGCTGTTGCCAGTCGATTCAATTCCGCGCGGATCATATCTTTGGTATTCATGGTCACTCCTTTCCTGAGGCGACGTACTCGCCGGATACTACCGTCGTGTGTTCCGAGCCATCGAAGGATAAGATCGTGAGATGGTCATCCAGTACGGTTTCAATGTGGGTGGGACGCTTCCAGAGTTTATATAGATTCGCCAGGGTGTCCTCGGCGTACTTCGTCTTTAACTCCACCCCGTTGTAGCGATGTTCCAGAAACAACTCGCCGCGGTTCTTGTAGTTGCCATCTCGCACGTAAATGCCAGGGCGTCCCACGTTCGTCAAATTGAACAACAATCTCTGTTTAATCTGTTCAAACTGTCGGCTCTCGACTTCGTAGTAACCGCTTTGTTGGTTGAAGCCGAAGGAGAACATCTTGTTTTCGCGGCAGAAGTCCAGGGTGAGGAACTCGTCGACAAACGTCAGGTCATTGTGGATGCGCCGCACCTCAAAAATCTTCTGGCGACCGAGCATGGCACCGGTATCCCACTCGCGTTTGGCTCGCATTTCGTCGCAATCGTCCCAAGCGGTTCCGAATTGCCCCTTGTTCCACCGTTGCTCGATGTGGCGAAACAGTTCCACTCCCAACTTATAAGGATTCAATCGCGTGGGAGAACTGGCCAAGGTGCCGGCACAATGGTCGGCGTAGCAGACGAGATCGGCTGGTTCGATACCGTGTCGCGTCATAATGGTCGAATGCCAGTAAGTGGCCCAGCCTTCGTTCATGATCTTGGTTTGGGCCTGCGGGGCGAAATAGTAGGCTTCATTGCGAATGATCGACAAGACATCGGCCTGCCACGGCTTGAGTGTGGCGTAATCGAGGACGAACTGCATGACGTCCTTCACGGGTTCATGCGGCACATGCACTTCTTTGGAAGCTATCTGTTGCTGGCGGCGTTCGGCTTCTTCCGCCAAAGCCTTGGGAGGATTGACGAACGTATCCATGTAGTTCTTGGCGTGGAACTTCGAGGGGCCCTCCAACGCGTCATCCGCGGTATTCTCGGGGAATTCGTATTTTCCCCGGTCATCGGTGCGTTTCACAAAGGGGGCGTGGATATCGATCAAGTCCTCGATGCTGAGGCAGGTATCAATGAAATCCTCGACTTCCTCGACGCCGAAGCGATCCATGTAACGCCGAATGCGATTACCATGATTCGCCATCTCGTCGATCATGTGTCGATTCGTCTTACTGAACCAGTAATTGTTCTTGAAGAAATCACAGTGGCCATAGACGTGCGCCATGACTAACTTGTGGTCGGTGATGCCGTTGCTCGCGAGCAAGTAGGCGTAGCAGGGATCGTTGTTGATGACCAATTCATAGATCTTCTGCAGCCCGTAGGAGTAGCCCTTGCTGAGTTGCTCGTACTCCATGCCAAAACGCCAATGCGGATAGCGAGTTGGAAAGCCCCCATAGGCGGCGACGGCGTTCAATTGATCGGCATCCACCACTTCGAAAATGGTCGGGAAGAAATCGAGCCCGTAATCGCGGGCGTGCCGTTCCATCTTCTGTTGGATCTCGACCAATTCCGGTGTGAGCGATCGAAAACGGTGCATGGTAGCCATCCATCACCTTCCCTTGCCCAAAAACAGTTTGATCGAATCAAAAATCGCATCTTTGTTTTCGATCTCCGACAGGACAACCTTATCGTGATCGTGTCCAAACTCGGCCTCCAGGGCGCGAATGTATTCGCCGCTGCCGTAGGGGCTTTCCACTTGACCGTAGCAAAACAGATTGGACCGGGGAATCAAACCTTCCTTCAACAGTCCCAGGGCCTTGCGGCTATCCTCTCCCCAATTATCTCCGTCAGAGAACTGGAAGAGGTAAATGTTCCAGTCACTTTCGGGGAAGCCCCGATCGAGAAGCTCCGTGCAGACGCGATAAGCCGAACTAATCCGCGTGCCGCCACTCTCGCGGGTGTGATAGAACGTGTGCTCGTCAACTTCCGTCGCCGCGGCATCATGGATGATGTAACGCCGCTCGAGGCCGTCGTACTGACTGCGCAACCAAGTATCAATCCAAAACGCCTCGGTTCGCACAATCCCCTTCTGCTCGTCGGTCATCGATCCGGAGACATCCATCATGTAGACGATGACGGCATTGGCCTGGGGTTCGGAAATCATCTCCCAAGAGCGGTAGCGCCGATCGCCTTTGAATGGAATGACGCGGGGCTGGACGTGATTGTAGCTTCCCTCAATGACCTGCCGCTTCATGGCCTCGACATAGGTCCGCTTGAAGTGCCGCAGCGACTCGGGACCCACGCGGCGAATGCTGCGATAACGGGCTTTATCTTGATCCAGCTTCGCGACTCCCTTGGGTTCGATACGGGGCAACTCCAGTTCCTCGCCGAGAATCTCGGCCAGCTCCTCCAGCGTCACGTCGACCTCCACGATGTGGCGTCCCTCGTCGGAGCCCGCCGTACCTGGCCCATCCCCTTCTTCATCGCCGCGCGCGATCGGTTGACCGGGTTGACCTTCGCCTTGGCCCACGCCGCCGCGTCCGTTCTGTCCGTAGCGGAAGTGCGGGATATCGAGCTGGGGTAGCGGGATACTCACCAGATCGCGTCCCTTGCGACCGATCATCTCGCCGTGATTCACGTAACGCCGCAGATTCTCGCGAACCTTGCCGCGGACGATCTGACGGAAGCGAGTTGTATCTCGATCAATCTTGAGTGTCATCGCGTGTCGATCCCTGGGGCCTTAAGGACTGGTGCGGACGTCACCGCGAGCGAAAATACTCGCGACGTAATTCAACACATCCGTGGCGCTTTCCTCATCATAACCGTAGTCGCGAATTAGCCGTCCCTTGACGACATCGATCTTCTGTTGCGTATCTTGATCCACGACCTTCGAGACCAGACTCGTGAGCTTGATCGAATCCTTCTGGTCCTCGAACAGCTTCAATTGCAGCGCTTTGTATAGTCGCTCGTTGGACGTGAAGTCGAAAGTCTTGCCGTCGATCGACAACGCGCCAATGTAGTTCATCATCTCGCGACGGAAGTCGTCCTTGCGGCTGTGGGGTTTATCTATATTTTCCTCGATCGACCGCATC
>JBGTHH010000246.1:0-2584 GCA_041746275.1 Pirellulaceae bacterium
CGTCATTGATGAAGACGGAAGCGGTAATGTGCATGGCATTACACAACACGAGCCCCTCGGCGATGCCCGACCGCCGCACAACCTCTTCGACCTTCGGCGTGATGTTAAGGAACCCCGTCCGCGTCGGCAGATGGAACGTCAGGTATTCGGTTGTGGACTTCATGCTGGTAGCTCCATTAACCTTGGACTCGCCTCGAGTTTTACTGTTCGTGGCGACGCGCGGCTCGCTTGACAGCAACGCCACTAACGAAATCGAGTTTAACTTGCGAATCTGGTGGAATGTAATGGGGAGGAATGTAATGGGGACACCCATCCGATGTTGCGAAACGGCGGAGAAGGATGGGTGTCTTCCGAGCGTCCCGCGATCCGGTCGAGGACAACGAGGCATTCAGCAACGACTGCTGCCACTCGTCGAGCAGCACTCCAGGGTGAAGTAGATGACTTGCCTTGACCGTATCGTTGGAAACCGTCAGCAAGCGTTCGCCGATTCGCAGGCTTCGCAGCGGCGCGTCCTCCGTTTCCTTCATCTTCCCTGCGACGGCACGAAGATGTGGTTGCAATTCAATTACGGGTTCGCCACTGCGAACAAGTTCGTGAATCTTACGTGTGTAAACCCTACGGGTATGAGCGGCTGTTGGTCGGCAAAGCCCACCCTATAGCCTACTGCAACCATCGCCATCGTTCTGGCATTCCACAACGCAAACTAGCTTGCATTCGCGCCGGCGCGATGTAATACTCGACAGCACAGTCGAGGGGGACAGTCGACATGTAAACACACCGCCGAAAGCTTCAGGCATGACAGCCCCACTCCACGCCACACCCCGAGAACTCTGGAACAAGATCCGCGACAAACGCCGTTCGGCGTGGCTGTCGGGGCAGCGCGTGCGCGTCGAAACGATCGTGCGACAACTCCCGGCGCTGGCCGATGATTCCGAAGTCTTGACCGAGTTGGTTTATCAAGAGTACTGCCTGCGTCAAGAGCAAGGTGAGCAGCCAAGTCTGGGGGACTTCCAGCAGCGTTTTCCCCAGTGCGCAGCGGCATTGCAGTCGCTCTGTGCCGAAATTCCCGTGGCAGCCCCAGAGGTCCCTGGCGTACGCGAGACGATCGAGTTTCCCGCCGCGGGCTCGACCTACTCGGGAGTCCAACTGCAAGCTGATCTAGTGAGTGCCGCAGAGGATCGGCCCGGAGGCAAACGGTTTGGCCGTTACCGCATCATCGACCAATTGGGTGAAGGTGCGATGGGGGTTGTCTATCTCGCTCGTGACACGCGATTGGACCGCCCCGTGGCACTCAAGCTACCACGCTTCTCACCCAACGCGGTTCACGATGGACTGCGCACGCGTTTTTATCGCGAAGCGCGGGCCGCCGCCGCGATCGATCACCCCAACATTTGCCCCGTATATGATCTGGGGGAAATCGATGGGCAAGACTATATCGCCATGGCATACGTGGCCGGTCCGACACTGGAAGCGATGATGCGCGAGTGCGGTCCGCTGGGAATCCTCGAGTCGTTTGTGATCATTCGAGATGTCGCGCGGGCTCTCGACGAATGCCACTTGCATGGCGTGATCCACCGCGATCTAAAGCCGTCCAACATCGTTATTAACCAACGGGGTACGCCGATCGTCATGGACTTTGGGTTGGCCTCGATGGAGAACGCGGCACGAGTGACTGTGGATCAGCAGGTTCTCGGAACGCTCCACTATATGTCGCCGGAGCAGGTCACGGGAAACTTGGAGGAAGTCGGACCGCGAAGCGACATTTACAGCCTGGGAGCCACGCTGTACGAAGCGATCACCGCGTACTCTCCGTTCACGGGCTCGCACTTCTTCGAGATCGCCAATCGCATTGAAAACGAACCGCCACTCCCTCCTTCACAATTCATCGTGGGACTCGCTCCCGAGGTGGACCAGATCTTGTTGAAAGCGCTGGCCAAATCACCCGATCAGCGTTTTCAGTCGATGAGCGAGTTCGCGGAGGCGTTGAACCAACACTTGGTATAACCGTCGGTTCATTCCCTTCCGCCGTGTCTCGCATGCAACTCGCACTTCCAAAACGTGACATCGTGTTACTCGGCATCGGCCACACCAACGCGCATATCCTGCGGATGTGGAAGATGCGGCCCCGCCCCGAAACTCGCTTAACCTGTGTCTCGAATTTCCCGGTCGCCACCTACTCGGGAATGCTGCCCGGTACCCTGGCGGGACAATACACTCCAGCGCAAATGCAAATCGACTTGGTGCGGTTATGTGCGGCGGCTCGGGCACGCCTGATCGTTGATCATGTCACGGGACTGGATGTGGAACAACAACAGCTCTTGTTCGAGTCTCGTCCGCCGCTGCCGTTCGATGTTCTCTCGATAGGCATTGGCTCCGTGCCCACGACGGAAGGCGTGTTCATCGACGACGACACGCTGCTGGCGATCAAGCCGATGCAGACGTTCCTCACGCGGCTCGACGAGCGACTACGTGATGTAGCGGCGCACCAGCCGCCACGCTCGTTGCGCGTTACCATCATTGGAGCTGGTGCGGGAGGCGTCGAAATGGCGTTCTGCCTGCCGCGCCGTATACAAGCCGTGTTGGG
>JBGTHH010000247.1:0-8644 GCA_041746275.1 Pirellulaceae bacterium
CGGCCTACCGAGAAGGCAACTACACGAAGAATTACTGGGGATTTCAAAATGAATGTATATTTGCTTCAAATGCGTCGAGTCCTGCGTGCCGCGTTCTTCATTGCCTGTCTGTCGGCACTGACGAGCGTCAGCAACAGGGTCGTGGCGGACGACGCCGCGACGGTGCAACCGTTTATCGGCGAGACGACGATTCTGATTCTGAAAGTTGACCCCGCGCGGCTTTTGCTGCCAGAGCTTTCCGGGACACTCAAGTCGGCGTTTCCTGCCGGCGAAGTTGCGTATGCCCGATGGACTCAGGACATGGGGAAAGGAATCTCGCGCCTGAATGAGGCGGCGGGTGGTCAGCCGGTCTATGCCACGATTGGGATTCCGCCGTCGAAGAACGAGTGGCCTGCCTTCCTGTTTGTGAAACAGACATCCGAGCAAAGTCGAAAGAAACTCACTGATCTTCTCGGCTCTCTCCATGAGGTACAGTCTTTTACTCGTAGTGGCTTAACGGTGGTTGCGCCGGGTCGTAACGTCGATGTTGAAGCGAGTTTAACCTCGATGGTCCCCTCGCCACGAGTGGAGTTGGCCGCTGCGTTCGAGGCAGTACGGGAGTACCCGATTCAAGTCTTGCTGCTCCCGCCCCACTATGTTCGTCGCGCCATCACAGAACTTTTGCCTCAACTGCCACGTCACTTAGGAGGAGGTCCGAGCGGCGTACTGACGGATGGCCTGATGTGGGCTGCCTTAGGCATGGATCTCAGCGCGACACGCACCGAGCTGGTGATTCAGTCAGCGTCGGAGCAGGCCGCCCGCGACCTGGCAAATCATCTCCCGAAGATGTTGCTCGCCGCCTACGACGAATCCCCCGCGGTGGAGAAAGGAATCTCGCGCGACGGGCTTCAAGCTCTGCTAGCGTTGGTCAAGCCGCAAGTCGCCGACGATCGCATCACGATTCGGCTCGACGAACTGCAATCGATTGATGAAGTGTTGCGGATCATGGCCGGCGCGCCTGCTGCGGTTGGCGAACAGATGCGTCGACGGACGAACACCGACAGCTTTAAACAGATCATGCTCGCGATGCACAACCACCACGACACGTACAAAACGTTTCCGCCGCGAGACGAGGTTCGCGACGCCGAAGGTAAGAGTGGTTTAAGCTGGCGCGTCCATCTTCTGCCGTTTCTCAACGAACGCCAGCTCTATGCGGAGTTTGCTCTCGACCAGCCGTGGGACAGTCCTCACAATAAACCGCTGATCGAGAAGATGCCAAAGGTCTATGCAAGCCCGTGGCTTGATATCACACCCGGTCACACGACGTTTCTCGCGCTGGTCGGAGAAGACACAATCTTTGGAGGCCCCCAGGCGATCAAGTTTCAGAACATCACTGATGGTACGAGCAACACAGCAACGTTCGTGGAAGTCAAACCAAGCTTGTCGGTTCCCTGGACAGCGCCGCGGGATTACGCTTTCAATCCAGAACATCCCGGCGAAGGGCTGCGTGTAGGCCCCGATGGACGATTCCTCGCGGCCGTCGCGGACGGGAGCGTCGACATGTTTCGTGGGAACGCGGCAACTGAACTACTACTGCAGTTGTTCCGGAAGAGCGACGGGAAGCCACTCAACCGGAGCGAACTTCGGTAGAGTCGAATGCCGTGTTCAATCGTACTACACCAACTCGTACAGCGGTTGGCCAGTGTTTCGCACCGCTATCGCAAGCTGCTAGCCACTGAACGAACGTGGCCTTGGAACGCTGAACTGAGGAGATTTGGCAGATCTCATTGCTCGCCGGCGAATGATTTCAAGATCACTGCCCCCATTCAGGTTGTCTGGATTTTCGACCTAGATTCTCCCCGGAACGCTAAGTATACTCCCCAACCTTTTCTTTCTACACTTGTCGTGTTCTCAACTTATCTCGGCGAGCCCCAGCGGCTTGTTACTTGCTGCTCAGGGGATTTCACTTCCGATCATGCTGAACCGCTCCAGCCATCCCCGATCATGGAACCGCCTGCTGCTCGTGGTGCTCGTGATCGGCGTGGTCTCCAGCGGTTGCGTCCGGCGGCGAATGACGTTGCGGACGAATCCACCGGGAGCCGTGGCCTTTGTCGATGACCAACGCATTGGCGTCACCCCCGTCTCGACGCCCTATACATATTACGGCACGCGCAAAATTCAACTCTTTAAGGATGGCTACGAGCCGCTGACGGTGAAGCAGAAATTCTCGGTGCCGTGGTATCAGTATCCACCACTCGACTTCATCACGGAAAACCTCTGGCCCGCTGAGATTCGCGACGAACGCATCGTCGACTTCGAGATGATTCCTCAGCAGCTCGTATCCCATGAGGAACTCTTGGGCCGCGCCGAAATGTTGCGGGGCAATACCCAATCGGGAATGATCGCCCCTTTATGGACGCCACCATCAAGCTCGCCGAGTTCCGTGCTCCCGTTGCCGCCTCCGAGCAACTAGTGCTCTGTCAATTCTGAGTTTTAGGGTTGGAGTTCCGACTTTAGCCGGTAATTCGCAGCCTGAAGGCTGTACTCCAACCCGCATTTTCAATCGTGACTAAACACTAGCATCTCGCCGCAGCATTGACACACACGTGCGATACCGCAACCGGATCATAATTCCTCGAACGCACGGATAATGACGGGTACGTCAGCCTTTCCAGGCTGACCGTCAGGCTGAGCATTCATGAATCCTCAAACGCGCGGATAATGACGGAGTTGTCCTCGCCGCCGAGTCCACGTTGTTCGAGTGCGGCAAGCAGTTCCTCGTGTACGGAGGATAACGGCGTCTTAGCCCCCAAACGAGTTGCCTCGTGCAGGATCAACCGCACGTCCTTGAGGTGCTGGGAGAGTCGCGCCTCCAACTGAAAGTCCCACGAGATCATTTTCGGTCCCTTGGTTTCCATGACTCGCGAGTAGGTGGGACCCGCACGCAGCACGTCAAGAACCTGGGACAGATCCATCCCATAAGCCCTCGCGAATGCTAGTCCTTCGGCCAAGACCGCCCGATTCAAACCCAGCACCAAGTTGACCACAAGCTTCATGCGCGAACCGCTGCCGACGGGGCCAAGATGAAACCACTCGTGTACCATCGCCCGCAGAACGTCATCACTCGCCGCAACCACTGCCTGCTGGCCTCCGACCAAACCGATCGCCGCACCACGTCGGACCTGCTCGCTCGAACCGGCGATGGTGGCGTCGATGTAGGCACCACCTTCCTGTGCGACGTGCTGCGCGATCGCCTCCACGGCACACGGGTCTCCCGTCGTGGTATCGATGATGGTGCGATTAACAAGGGGCAGGGAATCATGCAGGAGGTCGTGGACAATCTCGGAGGTAGGTAACGACAACAGCACGCGCGAACAAGTCTCGAAGACGTCGTCGGCACCATGGGCCACCACGCCACCTAATTCTCGTAACGCGTCGCGTCGATCCGAGTTGACGTCCCAGCCAATCACCGGGAAGCCCGCGGCGAGCAGTCGTTCCGCCAAGGCCGTTCCGAGTAGCCCGATGCCGATCAGACCGAGCGTTTCGCGTGCCGTCGTCATTCATCCAGGCTCCGTTGACTGGTGTCCGGGGCGAACAAGATCGCGATCATGCCGACGGCATAGACCCAAGCCAGGATCTCGCCGACGCGCGGATAGCTACCGTCGAAACGCACGAGCAGCAGCGCCGCGACCACGTTGCCCGCCGCCGCCAAGACTCGTCCCGTGTTGAAAGCAATGCCCGAGCCCGTCGCGCGCACTCGCGTCGGAAACAACTCGGGCAAATACAACGGCAGCCAACCAAAGAAGACGGTGGCCACCAACCCCAACAGAAACACACTCGGGATGAAGAGCGGGTCACTCGGTGTCATCCAGCGATAGATCGCCAGATTGATCAGGAGCGTCACGAGACTGATGGCGAAGTACGTCGCTCGTCGACCACACCGACTCGCAATCCAACCTCCCGCCGCGCTGCCGAGTGTCGCGCCCACGGCCCACATGGCATACACCATGCTGTCATTGTCCGCGACTTTATCCGACCACGGAATGATCAGCTTGCTCGCGCTCCAGGTTCCCAGCAGCGGTACCGTCCCCAGGATCGTGCCGATCATCGTGCGCATCAGGATCGGCGGAGTAAGCGCTTCAACCAAGGGGTCGATCGACGACTCGAGCCGCTCGCCACGTCGTTTCTTCCAGATCGGAGATTCGGGCACGGCCAACAGAATCCACACGCCGATCACTGCGGGAGCACCGCCGAGCAACGTCGCCAGTCGCCACGTCGTTTCATCGGGCTTGGTGACGATGGTGACTAAGGCAATCAGCAGAATTCCGAAGTTCGCGGAGGCCCCCATGATCCCCGCGATGAACGGTCGCGAGGCCTTCGCCCAGACCTCGGCTGCCAAGGGTACGGCTGCGGCCCAAGTCCCACCGATTCCCAGACTCGCGAGAAAACGCAGAGCACATAGTTGTTCGGGCGTCTGTACAAAGTAGTTCGCTGCCGTGAGCGTGGAGTAGCACAACACCGATAGCCCCAACGCGCGGACTCGTCCCAGGCGATCCGCCGCGCGGCCGAACAGCCAACCGCCAATCGCACCGCCAAGCAAGAAGGCCGCGATAAAATAGGCGAACCAACTGCCCAAGAGAGCTTCGGAGGCCGCACCGCCTCCGGCGACGATGAGATCGCGGGCCGCGGGCCGAGCCGTGAGCGGGCCGATGCCCAGTTCAATCCCCGCGCCACCCCAGGCCAGTAGGGCCGCGAGCAGCACCATCCGGCGTCCCCCAGTAGTCAACTCGGCTGATGAGGCTGGATTCACGCGCACGACTCGAACTTTGAATAAGGAGATGGACTTTTGGTCCGTAGTTGTACAATGCACGGCGTTCGACAGACATCGGGTGGGGAGGGATTTCCTTTCAACTCAGGCTGACAGGTCAGGCTGGAAAGCCTGACGTACGGTAAAGCCTGACGTACGGTAAAGCCTGACGTACGGTGCAGAGGGATTTCCTTTCGTATTACTTCAATAAGGGTGGAACAATGGCCAAAGCTTTCTCGGTCGCTTCGTGGAACGTGGAACACTTCGGCGCGCAACGCGCGGACGGCAAGCCACAAAAACCGATCGAGCCCATCATCGACTATCTCGCGGCCCAGAAGGCCGATGTGATTGCCGTTTACGAAGTCCGCAGTTCGCTGGTGTTCCAACCGATGGTGGATGCCATGCCGGGCTATCAGTTTCACATCACGGAAGGACCGCAGGCCCAAGAGATTTTGGTGGGAATCAAGCAAGGACTGTCGGGATTCGTGACGCAGAAGTTGGAGTTTCAATCGGGGCAAGTCACGCTTCGGCCCGGTGTCTTGGTCACACTGACGGTCGACGGTGTGTACTATCCGATGGTGTTCCTGCACCTCAAGAGCATGCGCGATCCCAAGGGACACGGCTTGCGCGATGACATGTTGCAGCGTGCCTTGGATTTTCGCAAAGTGTTGAACAAGGCTGCGGGCGGGCGAGCCAACTATATGTTTCTGGGCGATTTGAATACGATGGGCATGAATCTGACATACAGCGACAAGGACCTCAGCGGCGACGAAGAGATCGCTCGCTTGAAGCGCCGCGCCGCCACGGCCAGTATCAAAATGCGACTGCTGGATAAGCCCGAGGTCGCCGATCTCGGCCGCCGCGCCACATACTGGCCGGGTAGCCGCTCGACGCTCGCGCCCAGCGACCTCGACCACGTCGTCGCGGCGGATCACTTGCAGTTCAAGAAATTCGGCTCGGCCGCGATCGACTTACGTGGCTGGCCCCAAGAGGACAGCTCCGCCCAACGAGATGCCTGGACCAATACCTACTCGGATCACGCACTCCTTTATTTCGAGGTGCAGAAGGTTGTCTGAGCGTTGTCGCAGGCGTGGGCCTTGTGGATACCACCTTGGACGATTCTACAAGAACGAATTTGTCGACGATCCATCCGTGATCGAGCTCCGTTTTGAACAGGAGCCAGAACGGTGTGCAGGCTGCAAACTTGTGGCTCGATGACTAGCAACGGGCTCCCAACGTCGCCATTGAGAGTTGTTTCTGCCTAAGGCGTTTGCTACAACCTTAGAGCTCCGTTCAACTGCCATCAGGCCGCTTGTCTCGATCGATATAGGGAACGACCAGCGTGAGATGTCTCTCGATAATCCTGATCGTACTCATCCTTTTTGGATGCTCAGGCAACTCGAAAGACCTCACGGAGAATTCGGTTGCACCGTCGAAATTGGAGGACGCCGCTAAACGCAAAAAGGGCCAGGCTGGCGACGCGTTTGTGCTGCCTGACTTCGACTCGCAAGATCCATTGGCACCGGAACAATGGGAAATCGCCATCGGTAGCGTAATCCCAGTCCCTGCCGATTCCGTGGTGGCGGGCCGGAACGATTCTGTTTTGTCATTCCACACCAAGGTTAACTCCGGTCGCACGGACTTCGACTATCGGCAGCCAATCAGCGGCGACTTTGTCGTAACGGCGGAAGTCAGTGTGACCTCGCAACGTTCGCGGCCCGCACACGATAGAAGGCTGGCGACAAACACGTGGTTCCAAGTTCGCTCAGCCGACAAACGCACGCAAAACCTCGCTGCTCCTGTTTACCAGGGCGGTAACGGGCTCGCCCAGTTGCAGGTACTCCGCCATGGAGATCAGGTCGTCTGCCTGTGTGACGGTCAGTTGCGTGGGCGAAGGAAATTGAGCGGCCCGTTGCAGTTTGGCTTTTGGATGAACGGCGACGGACAACTCGATATCCACTCGTTCAAGCTTGAGCAAGTCACGCCGGATCTCGCGATGTTCCCGAGTGGCGGAACGTCGAGCGGTACGGCGACGCCTTCACCCAACGGATTGGCTGGCCCGCCACCGGGCTTCGCGGGAGGCCCGCCCGGCTTCGGCGGACCGTCGCCGGGGATGCAGGGTGGTTTCGGAGGTACACCGCCGGGAGCGGGATTTGGCGGCGGTGCCGCCCAAGCGTCGGTTCCCAATCAATCGTCCTTTGGATCGCGAGCCCCGATTCTTCAGTTTAGAGACTGGGAGATTCCTGGGGCGCTGATCCCCGAGCCGTTTCACCATCAGGTCATTGCTTCCGTTTTATGCAACTACAATTCGACCACGGATACGATTCGTTTTGATCGGAATCAGGGAGGCCCGCCGTTCCCTCTTCAGCACTCGCGGCGGATGGTTGGTGACTTTACTGCTGATTTGCGAATCGTTGTTGTCGGTGATTACGCACAACGCCGAGGCGAAGTGGGCGTGGCCGTGGTGCCCGAAGATCTCTCAACTCCGCCGAAAGTGAATTTGCTGCCTCAGAAAGACGGGGCAGGCCAGCGCGAGTATCTTCTCAGGTTCACACGTTCGGGTAACAAAGTCATTACCCAGATCGACCACAAGACAGTCATGGAGCAGGAACTCGCTGCGCCAGCTCTCTTGCAATTACTTGTCGCTGGCGAGGTCGAATTTTCGATCAACGCCATCGAGTTTATTCGCGATGCGCATGGAGAAGTCGCGGTTCACGTGGAACCCGCCTCGGATCCCTCGTCAGAAACTCGAACTGCCGATGATCTGGTGTCCGGGGGAATGGTCGGAGAGCCCGTGGAGACCTATCCGCTTCCCGCACCGGTCGATCAGGTCGTTGTCGGCGGTGAAGGCAAATACCTGCTGCTTCACTTCCCGACAATTTCGAAGCTCGGTTTGTTCGATGTCGAACTGGGCGAAGTAACGCACACCATCACACTTCGTGGGAAACCGATGATTGCAGCCTCGGCGGAGCACGCGATCATCGTGAGCGAGACGAGTGGGATGATCGCTCGACTGCGGCTTAGCGATTTGTCAATCGAAGAACGCAGCCAGCTTCCACCTGAGTTCAAAACGATGGCCATTGCAATGGGATCGGCTTCGGCAGGGCCGCTCCTGGTGGCCGCTGCTGGCGAAGGCGGGCGGCTCTCCGCCAAATTCGTCGACCTCTACTCACTGAAACTGATCGAACCGAAGCGAGGCCGGAACATTGCCGCTGATTTGGGCCAGCCGGCTCCGATCCGAGTTTCTGCGAGCGGCCACTTGTTTGCCGTTTCAGGTCAGCCAGTGCGGTTGATGACGGTCTTCGGCACAAGCTTGTCCGAGGAAACACGTTTTGGATTCAACGCGCTGCTGCCCGACGCGACTGGGACGACAATCTTCACCGACAGGGGTAAATGCAATCCGAAGCTCGAACTGGTTAAGGCCGCCAGCCAAACTCAGCCCGCGATTCCCGCCGCGACTGGCCCCTTCTATCTCACCGTCGGTGTCAGCTTGCCATCGGATGAAGCCGAACCGACCGGAACGGTTTCGCTGCACACGCTTCCCGACGGACTTCGGATCGCCACATTCGGCGATCTCTCGGTCGCGACGAATCCCAGCAGCTTTAGCAGCGGTCACCTGCAACTGGATCAACGGCTTGTCTTGCATCCCCCGAGCGGTACGATCGTCGCGCTTGATCCGGCGAACGACAAACTTCATATCAAACGTTTTGCGATGACCAAATTGCTGGACGCGACGGGAGCAAACTACTTACTAGTAACGTCGCAGCCCCCGCCCGTCGCGCAAGTGGGAAGTGTTTATAGGTACCAGGTGGACGTGCTCGCCAAAGGTGGTGACCTGAAATACCAACTGATCTTCAA
>JBGTHH010000248.1:0-2792 GCA_041746275.1 Pirellulaceae bacterium
AGATCGCCCCGAGCGTCCGTTGCGTTTGGGGGTCCGTGTCGATGCTCGATGGATTGACGTCGATCGTCGCCGCAAACTCTTCGGTTGGCCGAGACTCGCTGGCCACCGCCGTCTGGCTGACGTTCACGGTCGGCTCCCACGGACGCGCCGATATCCCGCGCAAGAATTGACTTAGCTTCGTGTCTTCCGAAGACGAAGGCGGCGAGCTGCCGCCCGTAGTGAGCGGCGATGAGTTAGAAGCCAAGCAGCGCGCTAGATCGGCCAGCACTGCGCTCATCGACTGATAACGCGCCTCGGGCTTCTTCGCCACCATTTTCTGGAACACGGCATCGAGTTCGGCAGACGTGCCCGGGACTTCCGTCACGAGGGACGGAATTGGGGCTTCGCGATGCGCCAATAGCTTCGCCATCAACGTATCGCCGTCGTAGGCCGCCCGGCCCGTCAGTAGATACCAGAGCGTGATCCCCAGGCTGTAGATATCGCTGCGCACGTCGGCCGTTTTGGTACTCAACGCCTGCTCGGGAGCCATGTAGTCCACCGTCCCCATGATCTGGCCCGTGCTGGTCAGCTCGGCTTGCTGTGGCGTATCGATCGAACTTTCCAACCGCGCCAACCCCATATCGAGAATCTTCACGGTGCCTTCGCGATCCAAAAGCAAATTCGCGGGCTTGATGTCCCGATGGATCACCCCTTTGCCATGCGAGAACTCCAGCCCCCGCGCGGCTTGCAGGATGCAGTTGACGGCCTTGTCCGCCGACAACGGTCCCTGCTGCTTGACCAGCGCCGACAGATCCTTGCCTTCGACGTACTGCATCACAAAGAAATGCGTTCCGTCGGCTTCGTCGGCATCATAAGCCGGCACGATGTGCGGATGTTCGAGTCGCGCCGCCGCTTCCACTTCGCGGTGAAAACGCTGCAACGCCTCGGGCGATTTCACGGCCGCGAGCGACAGGATCTTGATCGCGACGAGCCGCTTCATCCGACGGTGCTCGGCCTTGAGCACCATCCCCATCCCGCCTTGACCAAGCTTGTCGAGGATCGTGTAATTCCCGAGCACCAGCGTCTTCCCCTTGCCGGCATAGATCTGCTGAGCCTGATAGGCCGTCAGCTTCTTCTGTCGCACCAACTCGCGCGCCAGGCGTTCGCCGTCCGCTCGGGCCGCCGCGTCGGCCTCGATCCCGGCCATCGACTCGCGCAACTGCTCTTCCGACATGACGCCCGACGACGTCAAACGCTTGGTGAATTGCTCGAAGCTTAGCGGCATGCGGGATTCTCTCAGACTCTATCCGAAAACGGGGACTGGCTCCCGGATGTTCTGTTTCAATCTGTAACGCTGTCTCGAGAAGTAGGGTGCCTGTCCCCGTTTTCGGATGGCGTTTTCGGATGGCCACTCGGCGAGGACTGGAGGTTGGATTATAACCTGAACAGGGCACTGATGGGCACGACGATACAAGCACGACGCGCCAGCGAGTGAATCGGGGCTTTCCGGACTCATCCACTCGCTGGCGCGTCGGGCTTGTATTTGCCGCGGCTTATGGAGCCGTCCACATAACGACGGGCTCGTTTGAGCAGGAGTGCCGCGAGCTCTCTTCGCAGCCAGTACTGTTGCAGTTGAACCATGATCGTTTCCCGGAGCAGTAGAATAGGTGAATTTGGTACGGCAGTCAGCCAATGGGCGACGCTGGGTCAGAGTACGCGAATCAAAACGTTGCGAAACTGCAGTGGCGTGCCGTATGCCTGTAACTCGATCGGACCGCTGGGATAGATCGGTCGGTCACGTTCAACAAAGTTTTCGAAGATCACGTCATCGACGACGAGCTTGCCATTCAGACTCACGGTTACCTTTTCGCCCACCATGCGAATGAGCATCGCATTCCACTCGCCAATCGGCTTGTCCGCATTCACCAGTGGCCGAGCGGGATGCGTGCGGTTGTTGTACAAGCCGCCCGAGCCCATGTTGTTGCCGTGTTGGATGCCGGCGCTGTCCCAGATCTGCACCTGCGGCGCGCCGCGGAGATAAACACCACTGTCCCCGCCGGGGGTGATGTTCCATTCGAGATACAGTTCAAAATCTGTGTAATCCTGGGCGGTACACAGGTTGTCTCGGTCGCCGTCAAAGGTAAGTACACCATTCTCCACACGCCAATGAGCACGCATGCGTTCGTCTGCCATCGCCTGTGCTGAGGCCAGTTCTGCGGGCGTCATCTCGCCACGCTTTTTCGGGTCGCCCACCGCGCCCTTCCAACCGGTCAAGTCTCTACCGTTGAACAGCGGGACGAAGCCGGGCGGCAAATCCTCTGCCGTCTGGGGCAAGGGCGGTTTGGTCGGTGGGACAGACGATTCGAGATTTGAGACCTCGGCTTTTACTTCGGCGCTTCCGCCCTTGGGCACTTTGATCCGCGCGACTTCGTTGCCGTCTTTGTCGCGGAGGATCACCCAGACGCCTAGCAGCAACAAGAACAACCCACCGAGGCCGCCGACGATCAGTTTGAGCGGTGGCGAGCCTGAACCCCGCATTCCCGAACGAGACTTTGCGGGTCGGTGCTTTATCGCCTGCTGGGATGGAACGGACAGGGACGTCGAAGTCGGGAAAATGGTCTGGCTGTGCGGGTCGGTTTCGACTTCCTGATGGGCCAGTGAAATGGTTGGTTCCAGCGCCTGCGTGGCCGTGGGCTGCACGGTCGCCGTTTTCAGATCGGTACTGCCCAGGCCGCGCAAGAAGTCCGCGAGCTTATTGTCTGGCCCCGCAAGTGTCGTCGGCGAGTGTTGGACCGTCGCCTCGGGCCGGAACC
>JBGTHH010000249.1:0-2769 GCA_041746275.1 Pirellulaceae bacterium
TGCGGATCAGCGAAGAGAAGATTCGCGTGCTACTGATCGACGGCTTGCCGCGCTGGGATTTTCGCTTCGTCAAGAATGCGATTCGGCGCGACAGTGGTTTGGCCGGCCGTAGCGAAGAGGTGCCGGACGTCATCGTCGAGACCGAGTGGTTGCGTCTGCCGAGCGAGCAGCGAGCGGGAATGTTGCCGCAGTCCCTGGATCAGATGGCCGAGTACCACACGATCATTCTGGGTGATGTTTCGCCTGAGCTGTTAACCGCCGACTTCATCGAGCTGCTCTCGCAGGCGATCCGCGAGCGGGGTGTCGGATTGATTGTCGAAGCTGGCACGCAATCGATGCCGCATCGCCTTGACGCGAAGTTTCACGAGTTGCTTCCCGTCCGCATGCGCTCGGGCGCGGCGGGCGTCGAGGCACCTGTGTATCAACCGTACGAGATCCAGGTCACCGCCGATGGGCTTGTCCATGAGACGATGCGGCTGTACGACGATCCGGGACGCAACAATCGCGTCTGGAGCAAGATGCCTGCTTACTCTTGGTGTGCAGCCGCCGAGCAACCGGCACCGGCGGCGACGGTCCTGGCGTGGAATCCGAAACTCGAAGGGCGTTATGGCAAGACACCGCTGATCGCTTTCCACTATGCCGGTGACGGCAAAGTGATGTTTATCGGCACGGACTCGACGTGGGCTTGGCGTCAAAATGTTGGGGACCGCTTCTTCTACAAGTTTTGGGGACAAGCCATTCGCTTCGTCGCCAGACGCGATGATTCCGTAGGGAGCAAGAGCTTCATCGAAGTCCGGCCGGTGCGCGCCCAGCTCGGCGAGGAAGCTCACATCGAACTCATGGCCTTCGACGCCGAAGGCAGTCCGCTGACGACGCCGACTCGAGAACTTGCCTTGCTGCTGCCTGGAGGACGGGAAACGATCGAACTGCTGGCGGATAAGTCCAGGGAAGGCCGCTATACGGGAAGCTTTACTTCCGACACTCCGGGCGTTCATCGCTTGGCGTATCAGCCGCCGGACGGAGGCGCACCTGTCGAAGCGACGCTGCAAGTCTTAACGGCTCCCGAAGAATTCCGACACCCCAACGTGAATCGCCCGACCTTGGAACTGCTCGCCAGCGCGACGGGTGGCGAAGTACTCAAACTGTCAGAACTCGATACGATCGCCGCCAAGATCAAAGGCAAGGCCGAGTTGAAGTCGCTGCACCGAGAAGCGACCCTGTGGGATAACTGGCTGACGCTGACTGTATTGATCTGTGTTTACTCGCTGGACGTTGGCATGCGACGCGTGTTGGGTTTGGTTTAATAGATTTATGATTTGTGATTGCTGATTTTCGATTGAAGGAAAGTGGCTGATGCGATTTGCTCGAACAAGATCGATTCAACGGTGTGCGGCGGTGATCACCTTAAGCTACGTGACTTTGATGGCTGGTGCCGGTCATGCGCAAGAAAGCAAAGCCACTTCCGCGGAGATCCTGACCAACGAAGCGATTATCGCAAGCGTTACCGCCTCGGTGGATCGGTCGCTGGAGTACCTGGCCAAGCAGCAACGTCCGGATGGTGCCTGGGACGGCAACAACGCTCCGAACGCTCTGGCGCTGCTGGCCTACATGGGCCGCGGACACGTTCCAGGTCGAGGGCCGTATCGCGACGTATTGGAAAAGGGGAAGCGGTTCATCTTGCGAACGCAGAATGCCGAGGGAGTGTTCGTCCCGCAACGCAATGCCGGCTCCGGGCCGATGTACCAACAGGGACTCGCGACCTTGGCTCTGGCCGAGATGTATGGCATGGACCCCGATCCGGATTTGGAAGTTGCCTTGCGCAAGGCCGTCGACCTGCTGATCCGTTGCCAGTCGGATAAAGGGGGATGGCGATATCAACCGCAGAAGTCGGACGAGGATCTGAGCGCTACCGTGATGCAGATCGTCGCGTTACGAGCCGCCAACAACGCCGAGATTCCGGTGCCCGAGCAAACGATCGAAAAGGCCGTCGCCTATGTCAAATCATGTGCCGACCCAATGGGCGGTTATGGATATCAAGGCCCGGGCCGCAAACCTCAAACGACCGCCGCCGGTGCCGTCTCGCTGCAGTTGCTTGGCTATCACGAAGACGAAACGATCCCCGGCGCGTTGGACTATCTCGCTTCGTTGCCGGTCGAATGGGGCAATGGCGGCGACATCTCGTACTACTACTACTTTCACTACTACGCCATTCAGGCCAACTACCAGGCCGGTGGCAAATACTGGGCGAACTGGCACCCTCGAGTCCGCGAGTTGTTCCTGAACCGGCAAAACCCCGACGGTAGTTGGGACATGCCGGGTGGAGCCGAAGGAGCCGATGTCGTGGGGGAAAACAAAGTCTACTGGACCAGCATGGCCTCGCTCGTGCTCGAAGTCTACATGCACTTTCTGCCTGCGTATCAGCGGTAGTCTCCAGGCTGCTCGGGCTGCCTGGGATTTTTCATTTCTTGACAGTGCAACTCGTTCTTGCCCGACCCTGTCCGGTTGGTGTCAGGCCCAGAACAATGGTATGCGGCTGCTTGTTTCTGACCTGGACGCGACGGAACTCGACGCCATTGTTCGAGCAATATTGGACTATGCCGAAGACCGTGTCGTCGCGCAACACGCGTCGATGTTTACGATGTCTCGCCCGGGCAACAGAATTCGACCGCCTGACGCTTGCCACGCCGTATCAGCAACACGTGTTTGACCTCTTAGGAATCACCACGAACTAGCGCGAACAGACCAAGTTGTTCCAGAACCCGCCCATTT
>JBGTHH010000250.1:0-3286 GCA_041746275.1 Pirellulaceae bacterium
GTCGGCACGTCGTTGCCGGAAGTCGTAACCTCGATCATCGCCAGTGTGCGCGGCGAGCGGGATATCGCCGTGGGCAACGTGGTCGGCAGCAACATCTTTAACATGCTGTGCGTGCTGGGCTTATCCAGTATCGTCGCGCCGAATGGGATAGCGATATCGAGTTCGGCGCTCCACTTTGACATTCCCGTCATGATCGCGGTCTGCATCGCCTGCTTGCCGATCTTCTTTACGGGATACGTGATCGCGCGGTGGGAGGGAGCGTTGTTCTTGGGTTACTACGTTGCGTATACCACGTACCTCATTCTGGATGCGATGCAACACGAACTGGGCCGCACCTTGGGCAACGTGATGATTTACTTTGTGATTCCTCTGACCGTGATCACGTTAGTCGTCGGCGTCTATCGTCACCTGCGGTGGCCCGACGGCGTGCGGGCATAGCGAATTTCGAGTCCCGCAAGGGACGGCAGGTAATTGCCCAGGGAGTCAGCCCTGGGAATCTGGGCCGGAGGATTTCCCAGCCCCGTCAGGGGCGACAGAACGAACCTCGCGAATGGAGTAACTCCGGCGACGGTCCTTCGCCGTGCGGTCTACTCCCGAAATAATTCGTGGGACGCATCGCCTCCGCTGAGCACATACGCCAGCAGATCAAGCACCTCGTCCCGTGTGAGCAGATTCAGCAGATTCGCGGGCATCGGCGAGACCTTCGAGAGCTCCAACTCCTCGATCTCCTTGCGGTCGATCGTCACACGCTGGTTGGGATCGGTGAGATCCGTGTTCAGCGTCAGCGTATCGCCGTTCAGATTCACAATCACTCCCGTGTGGATCAAGCCCGCCTCGGTGACGACATGCACCGCCGAGAATTGCTCGTTGATCACTTTGCTGGGATGGATGATCTGGTCGAGCAAATCGTGCGGCGAGTAACGACGCCCCGCGGCGGTGAGATCCGGACCGGTCATCCCGCCTTCGTTTCCAAAGCGATGACACGCAAAGCATCCGGCGGCGGCGAACATGGTGCGACCGTTGGTAAAGCTGCGTCGTGTGAGCCCCGTTTGGGTTGCGAGCGAAAGTTCTTCGAGTTGCCATTCGGTCGGCGTTCGCCCTGCGAAGATCGCACTCAGATTTTCCAGAGCCGACTTCTTCTCCGGCTGCCGCGCGAGCACCTCGGCCAGCGCAACTCGCTCGTCCGCCGTCAGCGAAGCCACCGCATCGTTGCGAATGAACTCGATGAACTTCTCAAAGCTCGCGCCGCCGCGATAGTTGGCGGCCTTGAGAAACCACTCGAAGTATTCCGTTCGTAGCTCGGTCGTCCAGCCCGCCTGAAGCATTCGCAAAGAGCGGGCGTATTCAATCTGTTCCTCTTGCGTTGGAGCACTCGCCATCAGCGCCAGCCCTTTGGCCGCCGCGCTGGGCGATTGCAGAAAAACCAGTGTCTCGCACAACAGCCAATTCAGTTCGCGCGACGCAGTCGGGAAGGCCCCATCGAACTTCTCGATCAAACGAGCCACACGTGCGTCGTCGGGTCGATCGAAGCGATTCAACGTGATTTGCGTTGTACGAACCAGGGTGAGCCGCTGGTCGTGATCCAGGTCGTCCCAATCCACGCCGAGCAAGGCTTCGAGAAGCTGGTCGCCCAATTCCCGATCGACGCTGGGTGTATCCGCCGCACGATGTTGAGAGCAAACTCCGCCGACTCGCGCGAGTGCCAGCAGCGCTTCGACTTGTTTACCGGCCTCCGGTTCGGTGAGTGCCAGGCTAGCCCAATCCGCGACCGGCTGATGCTCGATCGCCGTCCGCGCGGCCCAACGCAGGAACCGATCGCGGTCGTCCAAGTAAGGCCAAGCCTGTGCGATGGCCTGCGGATCGTGCCGTCCATGAAACGCCTCGAGTCGGTGACGCGTCGCGCGTGCCTGAGAGCCAGTCGGAAAAGAGGTCTGACCCTTTGGAGGCGAGTCGATTTCACTGGGATTTTGACCTCGCCGGAGAGGGTCTGACCCCTTTTCCGACTGGCTCTGAGCTGCCGCAGCGTTTGCATTGGCTGCGCTATTCGTCGGTAACTTGTTCGTCGGTGACTCGGATGCCTCGGCATCGCTGGGAGTCGTGGCTTCCGAGCCGACATAGGTGACTCGATATAACCCCGACTGCACGCGTCGTCCGCCGATCGTGAAGTACATGGCACCGTCGTGCGGATGGATGATCGCATCGGTGATCGGCAGCGGAGCACCGGTTAGGAACTCTTCCTTCGTGGCCACGTAAGTGGAACCACTCGGCTCCAAATGCACTGCATACAGCTTGCCCCAACTCCAATCCAGCGCGAACAACGCCCGCTGGTACTTGGCGGGGAACTTCGCTCCATAGCCAAACGTCATCCCCGTGGGCGAGCCCGGTCCGATGTTCAATGTCGCGGGCAGGTTGTCCGGATAGAACTCGGGGCGCTTCCCCGCGCCGTTACGCCAGCCAAACTCCGCACCGCTTGTGACGTGGTTGATCCGGGTGGGGCGATACCAAGACGTGTTGAAGTCATACTCCATATCGGCATCGTAGGTAAACAATTCACCGTCGCGATTCACCGCCGCATCGAACACGTTGCGAAAGCCGCACGCGACCGCCTCGAAGGTTGTCCCATCCGGCGAAACGCGATAGATGATGCCGCCCGGCCCCAGGACATCGCGCATGAAACCGCGACCGTCTGGCAGACGAGGCAACAAATGATCTTCACCCCAGATCGCGGGCACGGGCGAAGTCGTCGCCATCGCCGTGGGCCGCGCGCCGTTGCCGCAAACTAGGTACAACGCTTGTCCATCGGGCGTCGGCAGCACGGCATGCACGCCGTGATCACCCCGCGCTTCGATCTCCCGCAATAGCTCAACGCGATCGAGCTGATCGTCGCCATTGCTGTCGGTCAGGCGATACAGCCCCGACGGAATCTTCGCTTCGTAATCATTCACGCCGACATACAACGCGTCGAAGGCCCAGACCATCCCATTTACCGCGCGGATCTCGGCGGGAACCTTCTGGATGCTACCGGGGTCCAGCGGTTGGCCTAGCGGCGGCGCGGGGAAGCGATACAGCCCACCGTACTGATCGCTGACCAGAATCCGATGCTGCTTATCCAAGCAGAGATTGACCCACGAACCCTGCTCGGTTCCCGGGACGGAATACAGCAACTCGACCTGAAACCCGTCAAGTGTTTGGATGCGATCGACCGGAGTTGCTTTGTTGCCTTTAATCGCCGGCCCCACGGTCGCGGGCCGTTTGGCTTTCGCCTTGGGGCCTGTCCGAAAAGGGG
>JBGTHH010000251.1:0-2804 GCA_041746275.1 Pirellulaceae bacterium
GGCTGCGAAAAAATTGGGACAGGCACCTCGCAGCTACGCGTGATCCTAGCAAGACACCGACATCCGCTCGGAGCCAGTCCCATTTTTTCGCAGCCTCTCCGTGAACACCGTGGTGCGGGGCGACGCTTGTCTCGCTATCGAGCCGCGGCCTTCGGGGCGGGGCTGCTGACACTGGTGGTAGCGCTCGTCTCGCCTCTGGCCCCACTCAGCGAGCAGCTTGCCTGGGCGCACATGGTTCAGCACATGACGGTAATGACGGTGTCCGCGCCGCTGCTGATGGCGGGTGCTCCAGCTCTGGTCTGTATGTGCGGCCTCTCGCGGGGCACTCGCAAAATCGCCGTCAGGCTGCGACGAGTTGCGTCGAGCTTCGGCAGCCGCTGGCTTTGGAATCCGCTGCTGGTTTGGGCTTTGTACGCCGTGGCGATGTGGATCTGGCACGTGCCGGCGCTGTACGGGGCCGCGCTGCGGAACCCTTTCGTTCACGATGCACAGCATCTGACGTTCTTCCTCGCGGCCTGTCTGTTTTGGCGCGTATTGCTGGATCCGGTCAGCCGATTCCGGTTAGGAGGCGGCTTGGCCGTACTGTTCCTGTTCACCACGACCTTACATGCAACCGTGCTGGGAGTGTTCATGACAATTGCCCCGAGTCCCTGGTACACCGACTATGTGGGACGGGCCGAACTGTGGGGGCTAACCGCACTGGAAGATCAACAATTGGCTGGCTTGATCATGTGGATGCCGGCCTGCGCGGCGTATGCGGTGGTGGCATTCGCGCTGTTCGCTCAGGCTCTCGAAGAACAACCGGAAAAGCCCGCGTCGATGCTTCTCGAAGGGACGGTGGTCCGATGAATCTCAAACGGTTTCGCTTCACAATCGGGTTGGTCGTGTTAGGAGTCGCCATGGCCGGGGCAGTGGCATTTGACTTGGGAGCCCGCGGCATGCACCGTTTTCCCACCCGCCCCGCTTGGCCGCTGGCGGACAGCAATGCCGAGCGCGGCGGAGAAGCGATCCGAGCCTATGGATGTGGTGCGTGCCACCACATTCCCGGCATTCGGCAGGCGACCGGTCGCGTCGGCCCGAAGCTGGAGGATTTCGTGCATCAGATGTATATCGCCGGCGTGTTGCCAAACACGCCCGAGAATCTGACGGACTGGATCCAGCATCCGCAGCGGATCAATCCGCTGACGGCGATGCCCGATCTGAAAGTCACGGAGCAAGAGGCTCGCGATATGGCGGCGTATATCTATTCCGTGCCTTAGGAACAAACGCATGCGATCTCCTCAAGTTGCCGGTATCAGACGATCGTCCAAATCGTGGGGGCCGAGCGACTATCTGCTGTTGGTGGCGATGGTCCTGGTCGTGGGGTTGTGGATCTATACACGAGTCTGGCCCGATGAATCTCACCAGCCGTCGATGCCCACCAAGGTCGAAGACGAAGCGGAACGGCAGCTTTATCTCGAACCGGGAGGGCTGTACACGGCAGCGGACATCGCAGCCAATGGCGGTTTAACCGCGTCGCAGAAGTTCGCCGGTTTCAAACCCTCTCATGACTTTGACCCGCAGCCGGGCGACTTACTCTGCCCAGTCACACGGACGAAGGCGAATCCGGCGTGCGAATGGACGATCGACGGTCGCCAATATACCTTCTGCTGTCCACCGTGCGTCGACGAGTTCTTGGAACTTGCCAAACGAGATCCGCAGCAAGTTCAAGACCCCGAGAAGTATGTGAAGTAGTCGCTCGCCACTTGGGGACTCTCGGCTTGGTTGTTGGCCTGCCACGCTGGCTGAGAATCAATCATTCTGGTGCATGGTGACAGGGATTTGTGTGGCAAGTTGATGTTGATCCGCCGCGTGCGCCAAGGGTTTGGAGCATTCTTGCGAACGTTGTGGCGTTGCCAAGCCAAAATTTCATGACTTGGCACGCAGACTGCATTAGTCCTTTACCGACAGGCCATGCGAGAGTCATCGCTAGTTAAGCGAAATGACCCGTGATGGGTTCCGACCGTCTTAGAAACAAGGAGAAGAATTATGTTGAGCTGGGCTTTAACATTTTTGGTAATTGCATTGATCGCGGCATTGCTAGGTTTTGGCGGTATTGCCGGAACGGCAGCTGGGATCGCCAAGATCCTGTTTTTCGTTTTCATCGTGTTGTTCATCGTCAGCTTGCTCATGGGTGGCATGCGCCGTCCCGTATGAGTTGGCGGACGAACGAAACCGCCAAGGCGCGAAGTGCCTTGGCGGCGAAGCGGAACGATCCCTACTTTTTAAACGTAAACGGGACAACCTAACGTGGAACGGACTCTAGCACGCATCACGATCCCTGTGGCGTTTGCCGCAATAGGCCTCGTCATCGGCTTGAGCGTAGCAGTTCAAGTTCGCTGGATCGATGATTTCGTCGTCTCGAGTGTCGACATTCCACGCGACGGACTCGCGGTGTTTGTCCTGTTCTTCGGGGTTCTTCGTTGCGGTTCTAGCAAGCTCATCGGTACTGGGCGATGGCGTGCGGTGACGAGGGGCGAATATAAGGCGTGTGGGAATGCCAACCGAAGTAGCAGGTTCAATGCGAGATGCCATCTCGGCTTTGATCCAAGGTTTGCGAATTGACCAATCGGCGATGATTGAAGCTGCTGGAAAGATGCGGTACCAGGAGATTGCAAACTCGTACTATCAGTTAGCAAACAGCCGAGAACAGTGTGCTCAGGAACTTGCCACCGTAACCTGCGAAACTCAAGCGGACAATGACTCGCACTTTGTAAAGAAGATGCGAGAATTGGTGGCCGATCTACACGAGGCATTGAACGACG
>JBGTHH010000252.1:0-3942 GCA_041746275.1 Pirellulaceae bacterium
GAGACGCGAACTGGCCGACTAGGTTTGTGCGGGGCGAATTACGATTCGAGAGGGTTAGACCACACCGCGTCGCACGGCCCACACGGCGGCCTGCGTGCGATCGTTGACGTCCAGCTTGCGCAGGATGTTCTGCACATGCTCCTTGACGGTTTCGATGCTGATGCTCAGCGAATGGCCGATCTCGCGATTGCTCAATCCCAGCGCGACATGACGCAAGACTTGCAACTCACGATTCGTCAGTGGGATACCATCGTCTTCCCGTTCGTGTCGGCGGCGCATGACTCGTTTGACGCGACGCAACACACTCGAATCCAACGGCTCGTCGCCCGAGGCCGCACGGGTGATCACGTCGACCAACTCCTGACGCGTGGAACCCTTGAGCACGAAATCCGCAGCTCCCAAGGCCACGCTCCGGGCGACATAGGTGGGGTTGTCATACGTCGACAACATCACCACGCGAGCGTCGGGCATTTTGCTGCGAATGGTCTCCAGTGCCGAAAGGCCATCGCGATTAGGCATGCGAATGTCCATCAGGACCACATCGGGATGATGCTTCAAGGTCTTCTCGACCGCCTCATCACCGTCGGCCGCTTCGCCGACAATTTCAATGTCCGACCCCTTCAACAGATTGGCCAAGCCACTGCGCACCACTTCATGATCGTCCGCGACTACGACTTTGATTTTCATCGAGCATTCCTTTTTCTCAGGTCTCAGGTCTCACCCCATGCTCAACGGGATCAGCTAGCGTGATTCGCAGCTTGATGATCCGTCATGCAGGGCACATTACATCTAGGTACTACTTTTATACTATCTGGGTCAGACAAAGTAGCTAGGGGGCGACAAATAAGAAACATTCTTGCGAATTACACCCCGTGATGATGTACATATGTACGCTACATGTGTCGAGTTTCCCACGAGCGACCTCCGCTTTCACCATGTTCGTTGACGATGCGCAACGTGTGACGTAGATAACCTACGACGCCTGTTTACTCTCAGCACAAGGTAGAAGCCCCCGATGAACAACGGATCGCTACTGCTGGTGGACGATGATCGCCACATCCTGGATTCGATGGCCGATTGGCTACGCGAGCAGGGCTACCAAGTTACCGAGGCCGCGAGTCGACACGAAGCGATCCGCCAGTTGGAAACGACACCGTTTGACCTCGTACTGGCCGATGTTCGTCTTCAGGACGGCGATGGCTTTGAAGTCTTGGCACATTGCCGCAAGCACCATCCGGGAACCACCGTGATTATGCTGACGGGCTACGGAACGATCGAGACCGGCATCGAAGCCATTCGCGCCGGTGCGTTCGATCTGTTGACAAAGCCGTTGATCGATGAGGAGTTATTGCTCTCGATCAACCGTGCCTTATCGCAACGCCAAGTGCTCGAAGAGAACAAGAAGCTCAAAGAGCAACTGGATCTGCGGTTTGGCATGGAGAACATCATCGGCCATGACCATCGCATGTTGAAGATCTATGACATGATCGACAGCATTGCCGATACCAGGGCCACCGTGCTCATTACGGGTGAGAGCGGCACCGGCAAATCGTTGATCGCACGAGCCATCCATCGCCGCAGCAGTCGACGCGCGGGCGCGTTTGTCGAGATCGCCTGCGGAGCCCTGCCGGAAGCACTGCTCGAGAGCGAGCTGTTCGGCCACGTGGCCGGAGCTTTCACCGGTGCTGTCGGCGAGAAAATGGGGAAATTTCTCCAAGCGGATGGAGGCACGATTTTCCTCGACGAGATCGGCACTGCCTCGCCCAGCATGCAAGTCAAACTGTTGCGAGTCCTGCAGGAATTTGAGTTCGAGCAGGTGGGCGGGACCAAGACCTTTCGAGTCAACTCGCGTGTGGTCCTGGCCACTAACGAGGAGCTTTCCCGCGCGGTGGCGGAAGGTCGGTTTCGACAGGACCTGTACTATCGCGTCAACGTCATCAACATCGAGCTACCTTCGTTGCGGGAACGCATCTCGGACATTCCGCTGTTGGCCAAGCACTTCCTCGATTCGGTCTGCGAGGAGTCGGGGCGGCGTGTCGACAGCATCGCCGACGACGCCATGACCGCTTTGCGTCGGTATCCCTGGCCCGGAAACGTTCGCGAGTTGCAAACCGTGATCGAGCGAGCCGTGCTGCTGGGCAAAGGCCACGTGATCACCGTGGCCGACCTGCCACACCACCTGACATCGGGAACCACTTCGTTCGTACAACCCACGTCCGGCGTGCCGCTGAAAAACGCCTTGGATGCGCCCGAGCGACAGATCATTCTGGAAGCGTTGCAATCCAATAATTGGAATCGCAACGCCACCGCCGAACTCTTGGGTATCAATCGCACGACCCTCTACAAGAAGATGAAGAAGCTCGGCTTACAAGACCCGCGTCAGGCCTTGACGTTCGCGTCTCATTGAATCGCAAGTAGCGGTTGGGCGCAAGCCCACCGGTTTTGTAAGACCGGACGGCTTGCGCCGTTCCGCTAAATCGGGACTAATCCTAACGGCGCCTCGCCACCATACGCCAGCCGGTTGAGGGCTTCTTGACCCCGGTGCGCGCTGGCACCTATAATCCGCAACTCACTCCTAACTCCACGCCGCGAGCGGAACTGTTGCGATGAAGATTCACGAGTATCAGGCCAAGCAAATCCTACGCCGCGCGGGTGTCGCCGTGCTGAACGGCCATGTCGCCGAAACACCAGAACAGGCCGCGAAAGCATTCGACGAGCTAGGCGGTCCGCTCGCCGTCGTGAAGGCTCAGATTCACGCCGGAGGACGCGGCAAGGGAACAATTCAGGACGACGCTCAGCAACGCGGCGTGCAGCTCGTAAAGAGTGCCGACGAGGCGCGGGGCGTGGCCGAACGGCTGCTCGGCAAGACTCTGGTCACGATTCAGACTGGACCGGAAGGCAAAACGGTCAATAAGATTTTCATCGAAGCTGGCTGCGACATCGCTCGTGAATTGTATCTGGGCATTGTCCTCGATCGCGCGGCGGCCAAACCCGTTCTCATGGTCTCCACCGAAGGCGGTGTCGAGATCGAGAAAGTGGCGGAGGAGACGCCGGAGCTGATTTTCAAGGAACACTTCGATCCGCACGTCGGATTGCAGAGCTATCAAGTCCGCAAACTGTGCGTCAAGTTAGGAATCACCGGCAAGAGCGTACGTAGCGCCGATCAATTTATGCGAGCCCTGTGCAAGGTGTTCGTCGACTATGACTGTAGCCTCACCGAAATCAATCCCTTGGTCGTCACGGGGGCCAGCGAACTGGTCGCTCTCGATGCCAAGATGAGCTTCGACGACAACGCCATGTTCCGTCACAAAGACATTGCCGAATTTCGCGATCTATCGGAAGAAGAGCCATCGGAAGTGCGGGCCGCCGAGTCGGGGCTGAGCTACGTCAAGTTGGAAGGCAACATCGGCTGCTTGGTCAATGGTGCCGGACTCGCGATGAGCACGATGGACATCATCAAGTTGAATGGTGGTCAGCCTGCGAATTTTCTCGACGTGGGTGGTGGTGCCAATGCCGAACAGGTGACCGAAGCCTTCCGCATCATCCTTTCGGACAAACACGTGAAGGCGGTGTTGGTCAATATCTTTGGCGGCATCATGCGCTGCACGACGATTGCGAATGCCCTGGTCCAGGCGTACAAGACCGTGGGTTTCAACGTGCCGCTGGTGGTCCGCTTGGAAGGCACGGAAGTCGAGGAAGGCAAGAAGATCCTCGCCGAAAGCGATGTCGATATCATTACCGCCGATGACCTGAACGACGCGGCCAAGAAGGTCGTGGCGACGCTGGCCTAATCCCGTATCACTCGAAAGTCGTGACGATGAGCATTCTAGTTAACAAAGCAACGCGGTTGATTTGCCAAGGCATCACGGGCAAGGCCGGTGAGTTCCACTCGAAGAACTGTATCGACTACGGCACGAAGATGGTCGGCGGCGTGACGCCCGG
>JBGTHH010000253.1:0-3437 GCA_041746275.1 Pirellulaceae bacterium
GGCGAGATACTGCCAAAGTTCTTCGAGAAACTGTGGCACGTCGTCGGTCTGCACGCCCCACTTCTTGGCGATCTGTTGAACCAGCGTGCTGCGAGTGCCGATCCATTGAAACACTCGCGCCTTGTCGTCGTCCACTGCGGCGCGGAGCTTCATTCCTTGGGGCCCCGGAAGCACAGGTAGGTAGCCGCGCTGAATCTCGCGATCTCCTTCATTCCAGTAACGCGAGAAAATGGCCCGACGAGAGTCATACAGAAGGCGGCGGCGGCGCAAGTGATCCAAAAGCGCAGCGACGCCAGCCAGCAAATCTTCCGGCGGAGTCCTGAGCTTATGCGACCAGGCTTGAACGAATCGCGCCGAAGCGTCCAAACCGCGATAGGTTACCTTCATCCGCCCCCACGGCTCGAGGCCAATCTGCTGATTGGCAGCCATTGTGATTTCGCGCAATACCTGAATCCGCAAAAAGTGCAGCCGTTCATCTTCGTGAGTGCCGCCTGTTCCTTCCTTTGGCACGGCTCGCCAGACTTCGGGAATCAACGCTCGCGACAATACATCGTTTAGCTCCAATTCCTGACTGATCTTTGTGGTCATGTCGCCGATGCTGACGGACGTGTCCTGCATGGCTTCCGCCATCAGGCTTCGCAGTCGGAACCGGCGTGAATGGTCCTTCATCCAGCCGGCCTGAAAGGCCGCATCCTGACGATTGTCGGCAAACACCAAGAGTCGCTTCCGCTGGGCATGATGCACCATGTCCTGCGCGAGTACATGCACGTCGGAAACGTTGACCGCACGCACTTCACGGATCGGCTCACGGAAGCGGCGGCCCATCCGCTTGCCCCGCGCCCCGCACGACAAGCAACTGCTTAAGTTGCCTGGCTGCTTTGCAGTCTCCCGTACAGCAAATAGCTTCACCGGCGCACTCACCGATCCGCACCCAAAGCAGCGAGAGAATTCCTCGGGCGCGGCGCTGCCACAGTGGCGGCAAAAATACAACGCTTGGATGCGATCTACCTCGTCTAAGTCCTGGTCATCGTCTTGACTGATAATCTGGTCGACCAAGACCACCCGGTTGCCACCATTGTTCTTGTCGAGTGCTTCCCAGTACGCTCCGCCGCCATCGGCGAGTTGCCCTCCCTCCGGCTTGGCCTTGGTAAATTGAAAGTCCTTGAGGAAGGTGGCGTAGTAATGCTGTCCGCAGGTCGTGCAGGTATGCACCTTGGGTCGCCAGATGCGATCTGCATCGGGGTCGCGATTCAGTTCATCTTCGCTGCTCAGCCAGAGCTTCGGTTCGTTGTCGGTCGGGAATGTCACGACGGCACCGCTGATGCCCCGTAGAAATGCATGCACCACCGGGCGCAGCAATGGCCGTCCCGCCTTGTGTGATGCGGCACCCAAGGTCAGGTAGACCAGGAGTTCCTCTTCACTCACCTTCCGGCCGACGGTCGTCTCTAGTTCGCTGAGGAGCAGATAAAGCTCTCGAGGGCGAATTAGCGAAACACGGATTTGAGCGGCGACCTGGTTCCGGCGCAACTCATCGAACAGCGATTCCTTCCAATCTCCGGCGGGCAGAAGCTCGCCGACCAGGTGCTTGTAGACATCGCGAACCAGCGCATCGGCATTGTCTGAATCCACGGCCACCAGCGTCTTGTCGAGCAATTGACGCGGCTCAATTGCCGGTGTCGGCGGCGAGAAACTTGGCGACCATGCATCCTCCTCATACTCCTCATGTACGGTTACGACAGCTTCGGTCGGAATGCCGAAGAACCGCGACGCGAAGTTACGTGCTGCGTCGGGATCGTTTTCGTCGACAATCGTCGCACTGGTCGCCACACACGTGGTTTGATTGGCGTCCTTGCCGCAGAACCGGCGCAGGCGTCGAATCAGACACGCCGTCTCCGCTCCATTCGTGCCAGTGAACGTGTGCGCTTCGTCGAACACCAGGAAGTCGAGCCGAGCGTCCACGAACAAATCTACGTCCACTTGTCGCGTGAGGAGCAGTTCCAACTGCTTGACGTTGGTGAGCAGAATTCGTGGCTGGCTCCCCGGCGTTCGCATACGCTCCCGTGAGCACACCTCTTCCACCGGATGAACGGCGTCAGGCCGCCCCGCGTCGCGGTAGCCTGCCAGTACTGCCTCGTAGTCGGCCCGGCTGCTGCCCGCGGGCATGCGATGTCCGGCCACCTCGCGTTCGTGCCCTGGCGTCTTCCCCACGTACATGCCAAACGAGATTCCACTGCCGGCCAATAGCCCGCGCAACCGGTCGAGTTGGTCTTCAGCCAGAGCGTTCATCGGATAGACGATCACTGCCGAGATGCCTGCCGGTGCAGCGGAATCTTTGAGCTGGAGGCACTTGCTGATAATCGGATAGAGAAAGCACTCGGTCTTGCCCGACCCGGTGCCGGTGCTGACGAGCGTAGTTTGGCCGGCGTGAACGGCACGTACCGCGCGCTCCTGGTGCCCATAGACATTGATGATGCTGTCCGGGATGATTTGCCGCATGTGTGGGTGAAAGACGCCGTCTGCAACTAATTGGGCGACGGTCGCCCCAGCTCGGAATCCGCGCGACAGGCTGATGTATGGTCCGCGCAAGAGAGGTGTGCGGCGAACGCGGTCCAAGGAAAGCAGCTCCCGCATCTGGGTATGCAGTCGTGGATCGGAAAACGGATATGCGGAGAGCTGATACTTCAGGAAACTGCGGACAATCTTTTCGGTGTAGGCAGTTGGGTTGATGGCCATGTTGTCAACGGTACTCTGGGATTGTTGAGGGCAAACCGACCCGCATGAAGAACCTAGCGAAAGCCTGGGAAAAGTGCTCTAAGAAAGGAGGTGCCAACCGCCAGTGATCGCCAAGCGAAGTGGCGTGTTGCTGGGCATACTCCAAAGGGATACTTACAATCTGTCCAAAATCCACCACCCAGGCCTGTCGATTGTCCTCAGGCTGTTGGATGGATGCCAGCAAATGCAACCCTTCAACACGTCCTTTGCGAACGTTTTCCCAGCGTCCCTTTTTGGCGAATTCCGGATTCGTTTGCTCAAACTCGGCCAGCGAATGGACCGGACAAAGCGCGACGAAATCAACCTTGGCGTTCTCCAGGTCGCAAGTCTGAGTAACCACAATCAATCGGCCGCGACAGAGAGCTTCTTCCACAGGCTCGCCGTTGGTCTGTGTGTGTGGCGCCTCATAAAAAACCGGCAGCAGACAATCGGGCAACATATCCCCTTGTCCAAGCTGCGAACCGCGAATGGAAATCCACCAGGAATCACTCATGATCGTCTTCGAAGATAAAACGTCGCGGAGCCAGCGGTTGGGCGGGTCGATATCGAACGCGACGCGAACCAACACGTTCAAACGGGACGTGCCGATAGTTTTCATCCAGAAGCTCGGTTTCGCCTGAAACAGCCTCAATCCTCCCATACCAATGCTGCCACACCTCGGCGAG
>JBGTHH010000254.1:0-2978 GCA_041746275.1 Pirellulaceae bacterium
GATTGGGCACTTCCGAAGGCAGATTGGTGGGGCCGAGAATGGTGACGCCATGCTCCACCACGCGTTGATCGGCTCGACTTAATTCGCAATTCCCACCACGCTCGGCGGCCAAGTCGACAATCACGCTGCCGGGCACCATGCCGCGCACCGCGTCGGCGGTGATCAGCCGGGGAGACGGTTTGCCGGGGATCGCCGCCGTGGTGATCACGACATCGCTTTGGGCTACCACGCTCGCCATCAACTCGCGTTGCCGCAAATAAAACTCGTCCCCCATCGCCTTGGCATAGCCGCCCTTGTCTTCCGCGGCCCCGGCTTGTAATTCCAACTCGACAAACTTGCCCCCCAGGCTTTCCACTTGTTCGCGACAGGCCGGTCGGACATCATAGGCTTGGACGACACCACCCAAGCGCCGCGCCGTGGCGATGGCTTGCAGTCCCGCGACACCGACACCGACGACGAACACGCGCGCCGGTGTCAAAGTGCCGGCGGCGGTCATCAGCATGGGAAACAGCTTTGGCAATTCAATCGCGGCCAGCAACACGGCGCGATAGCCGGCGACCGTCGCCATCGACGAGAGCACATCCATACTCTGTGCCCGCGTGATTCGCGGGATTAGTTCCAAGGCAAAGAGCGAGGCTCCCGTCGCGGCCAGGTCGGCAGCGGCCTGCGGTTCGCCCAGCGGATCGCACATGCCAATGACAAACTGCCCGGGTCTCAAGCGGCCGAGGTCGCTCCGGCCCAGCTCTTGGTTCGCCCCCAGGGTCCGCACTTGCACGACGATCTCGGCGGCGAACAGCTCCTCGCGGGTCGCGATGGTCGCCCCCTTGTCGATGTACTGGGCATCCGCAAAGCCAGCCGCCAGCCCCGCTCCCGACTCGACCACCACATCCAGGCCGGCCTTGGCGAGTTGAGGCACGTTGTTGGGAATCAGCGCCACCCGGCGCTCGGACGGGAATGTCTCTTTGGGAACGGCAACCTTCATCATGCTCAACTCAATCGGACCTGGGGATCTGGCTAATCGTGCGAGACGACCTAGCCGGAATTCTGAAGCGAAAGCGTTTCCTTAGCATCGACTGATAAACTTGGCCCAGCTTAATGAGCTTACCAGTGCGCCTAAGACGCGGGATGTGACGGATGTCCGGTGAGGGGCGGACCCTTTCTTCAACAGGCTGTTGGAGAAGTTTCTATTGGCACTGATTGGAAGGTTAGGCCGATTCCGCGTCAAGTCGGTCAGAGGAAACAAAGCCGCCTGGATCATGTCGGTGCAGGCCCAAATTGCAGTAGCTTGAAGCGATTGTGGTAGTTCCCAATCGGGAATTGCCAGAGGACTGACAGGCGATTCCCTTTTGACTCCCCCGTGGCCTCCTGTACAATCGAAACCTGTAGGCACCGTGAATCCAAAACGATGTATCTTGATAACGAACCTCTCTTGCCCAGCAGCGAACGAGCAATATCCGTGGTCCGACCACGGGAGAAGCGACGACGAGTTGGCTCGCGCCGCGGTGTGGCGACGTTGGACTATGTCTTGCTACTGGCGATCATTCTGCCCATGGCCACGTTCGCGTTGTGGGCCAGTCCGCAGATGATGAACTTAGTATATGAAATGACGTGTGTGCTCATTTCCTGGCCCTTCATGTAAGTCGAGTTCCCCTCTCCATGACACCGACCTTGCTTAACCCCGACGACGATCAATCGGTCCGTCCCTCCGTGGGAAGTCTGTGGAGCAGGGTGCATCACGACCAGCGGGGAGGCGTGAGCATTGAAACCATCTTGATCATTGCGGCGATCGCGATTCCGATCCTGATCTTCATCATCAAATTTGGCTGGCCGCGCATTAAGACCTGGTTCATTCGCGGCATGGACGAGTTGGAAGGCGGCATGGACGATGCCGCCGGTGCGTGACGAAAGGCGACCATGCTCACCACACTGGTGCTCTTCGGGTTCCTGGTGGTGACCACGATCACCGACATCCGCTGGCATAAGATTTACAACGGGACGACTTATCCGGGAATGTTGACGGCCCTGCTGCTGAGCGGCGTCGCGACTTGGTTCAAGGTGGACGACCTGCAAGGCACGGCCGATCAAATCGCGCTGTGGGGAGCCGTACCGATCGCGGATTGCCTGCTGGGTTGGTTCTCGTGTGGAGCCTTGTTATTGGTATGCTATGTCTTCTTTCCGGGAGGTGTCGGCGGCGGTGATGTGAAGCTGATGGCCATGCTGGGCGCGTTCTTGGGAACGATGGCAGGGTTGGAGGCGATGTTGTGGACGTTCGTGCTGGGAGCCTGTTTCGCACTCATTTCGCTGATTTGGAGGTTTGGTTTCTGGACATTGGTCGCGCGCTGCGGACAAGTGCTGTGGCATGCCGTGCGATTGGGAGGAACGTTGGAATTGTCGAGCCAGGAGCGACAGCCGTTGAAGACGGAGTTGTACCTGTCACCCAGTGCCTTGCTCGCAACGTTGATGGTGCGATTCGATTTGATCAATCGACTGTGGTAGACCTCGATTCGCTTCAAAGCTGAGAAACATGATGAGCCGTGACTTGATCACCACCAGTGGCTGCTATCTCGCCCTGATCGTGGTGTCGGTACTCCTCATGCGGCTGATGATCGGGTGGAGCGGTGCGCGGCTGCGGTTATCTCAACTGCGACACCTCCACCGCGACGAACAGGGAGCCATCCAGAGTCTTAGCTTTGTGCTGACGCTTCCGCTGTTTGTCATGTTGCTGCTCTTCATCCTGCAACTCAGCCAGCTCACGATAGCCCGCGCGGTGGTGGAGTACGCGGCCTTCGCCGCCGCTCGGTCCGCCGTGGTGTGGATTCCTGCGTCATTGGGCAATGATTTCGAGACCGAGAATCAGATCAGCCAACGTTTGCTGGTCGGTGACGCTACCGATGCGGCAGGAATTCACTGGACGGTCTATCAGATTGAGCCAGGCAGTCCCAAATTTGAAAAGATTCGCATGGCAGCGGTGTTGGCGG
>JBGTHH010000255.1:0-5351 GCA_041746275.1 Pirellulaceae bacterium
TTGCGCGGGAAGATCAAAGGTCTGTGGGTGGTTTGCACGAACCCCGCACACTCGTGGATCAACCAAAACACCTGCCACGACATCCTGGAGCGGCTCGATTTCCTGGTGGTGCAAGACATGTACCACGACACCGAGACAGCACAACGAGCCGATTTGGTGTTGCCCGCCGCAGGGTGGGGCGAGAAGGAAGGAACGTTTATCAACTCCGAGCGTCGCCTGGGGCTGGTCAAGAAAGTGGCCAAAGCGCCCGGCCAAGCGCTGGCCGATTTCGCCATCTTCAAGCTGATTGCCCACTACTGGGGTTGCGCTGAGTTGTTCGAGTCGTGGCGCGAACCGGAAGATGTCTTTCAGAGCATGAAGGAACTCTCTCGCGATCAGCCGTGCGACATCACCGGGATTCGCGACTATCGCATGCTCGACGAGTGCGGCGGTATGCAATGGCCATTCGCCTCGGGTACCGCCGTCGAAGGGCAAGCCAAATCTTTCAGCGAGCGACGATTGTTCGAGGATGGTCGCTACTACCACGCGGATGGCCGCGCCAAGTTTCTCTTCGAGCAACCGCGCGAGATGCCGGAGAAGCCGAACCGCAAATTTCCCTACTTGCTGCTCACCGGGCGCGGCACCGCTTCGCAGTGGCACACGCAGACTCGCACGAAGAACTCCGCGGTGTTGCGGACCCTGTACCCACGGGATCTGTATGTCGAAATCCATCCGGAGGATGCGGCCCGGGAGAACATCCGACCTAATCAATGGGTCCTCATCGAATCGCAACGTGGCCGCGTCCGCGCGAAGGCCTTTGTGACTCGCGGCATCCGCCCGGGGCAAGTCTTCATGCCCATGCACTACGACGCGACCAACAAGTTGACGCACCCACACTTTGATCCGTACTCCAAGCAACCGTCTTACAAGGACTGCGCCGTGCGCATCGGTCCCGTTACGTAAAGCACGAGGAAGCATGATCGCGCCCCACAGAGAAACGATCGTCGTCATTGGCAATGGCATGGTCGGCCATCGCTTTTGCGAGAAGCTGATCGAATTCGACGAAACCAATCGTTACCGCATCGTCACGTTCTGCGAGGAGCCTCGAGCCGCCTACGATCGCGTCGGTCTGACGTCGTTTTTCGCCCACCGCGATGCCGAGAAGCTGATGTTGGCCAACCTCGAATGGTATCGCCGCCATCGAGTGGAACTGCACATCGGCGATCGCGCGCACACGATCGATCGTCGGAAGCGACTAGTCACCTCGGATAAGGGACACCAGATCCAGTACGATCACGTCGTGCTCGCCACGGGCTCGTATCCGTTTGTGCCGCCGATTCTCGGTGTCACTCTGCGCGGTGTGTTTGTGTACCGGACGATTGAGGATCTGAAGCGGATCATCGCCTATGGTCATCATGTCAAGCGAGCCGCTGTGATCGGTGGCGGATTGCTCGGACTGGAGTCGGCCAAGGCGGCACACGATCTCGGTCTCGAGACCCACGTCATCGAACACAATGGACGGCTCATGCCGCGGCAAATCGACGAGGCTGGCTCACAAATTCTGGTTCGCCAGATCGAGCAACTGGGCGTGCATGTGCATCTCAATCGCGCCACTCAGGAAATCCAAGGCGAGGGATGCGTGCAGCGGATGGTGTTCACCGACGGCGAAGTTCTCGGCGTGGACATGATCATTGTGTCGACGGGAATTCGTCCGCGTGACGAATTGGCTCGTGAATGTGGCCTAGAAGTCGGACCGCGTGGGGGAGTCGTGGTCGACGACACCCTGCAAACGTCGCAGCCGGGAATCTACGCTATCGGCGAGGTCGCGTTGCACGAGGGAATGACCTACGGGCTGGTCGCACCCGGCTACGAGATGGCCGAGATTGTGGCCGCGAACCTGTGCGGTCGCGAGTTGCGTTTCCGCGGCACCGATCTGTCAACCAAGCTGAAGCTGCTGGGAGTCGACGTGGCGAGCTTTGGAGATTACGACGCCGGCCCCGAACGAGCCCAGCCGTTGACTTACCACGATCCGTTTGGCGGTGTCTACAAGAAGTTGCTGTTCAATCCCGAGGGGACACATCTGCTGGGAGGCGTGCTCGTGGGCGATGCGTCCGACTATGGTCGGTTGGCAATCTTGGCGAAGAGTCGCCAGCCGCTGCCCTGTCGACCCGGTGAGCTGATCGTCGGCTCGGGCGGCGGGGCGACCGTGGGTGGCATCGAGAGCATGTCGGACGATGCGCAAATCTGCTCGTGTAATAATGTCACCAAGCGACAAATCCGCGAGGCCATTCGCGAGGGCGATCTAGCCACCGTTGGTGAAGTCAAGTCCTGCAGTAAAGCCGGTTCGGGCTGCGGCGGTTGTCTGCCCATGGTCGCCGATCTGCTGAATGCTGAACTGGCGGCCGCAGGCAAGTCCTTGAACACGGACCTGTGTGAACACTTCGCCCATACGCGTCAGGAACTGTACGAGATCGTGCAGGTCAAAGGGATCAAGACGTTCGACGAACTGATTCTCGGTCACGGTCGCGGTGACGGGTGCGAAGTGTGCAAACCCGCCGTGACCTCGATCCTGGCGAGCCTGTGGAACGAACAGATCACCGAACCGCGGCAGCACACCTTGCAAGACACCAATGACCGCTTCCTCGCCAATATTCAACGGGGCGGACTTTATTCCGTGGTGCCACGCGTTCCCGGCGGTGAGATTACCCCCGATAAACTAATGGTGCTCGGACAAGTCGCCAAGAAGTATGGCCTTTACACAAAAATCACGGGCGGCCAACGCGTCGATCTGTTTGGAGCTCAGGTGCAGCAGTTGCCCGAGATCTGGGAGGAATTGATCGAGGCCGGTTTTGAGAGCGGACATGCGTATGGCAAGTCGCTGCGTACGGTCAAGAGCTGTGTGGGTACCACGTGGTGCCGCTACGGAGTGCAGGATTCCGTGGGCTTCGCGATTCAACTGGAAGAACGCTATCGAGGTGTCCGCGCTCCCCACAAAATCAAAATGGCCGTTTCAGGTTGCGTCCGCGAGTGTGCGGAAGCCCAATCCAAAGACATCGGGTTGGTGGCGACGGAGAATGGCTATAACCTGTACGTCTGCGGGAACGGCGGTGCCAAGCCTCGACATGCCGATCTGCTGGCCACGGACTTGGATGAACTCACCGCGCAGCGATATATTGATCGGTTCCTGATGTACTACATCCGGACGGCCGACAAGCTGAATCGAACGGCGGTCTGGATCGATAAGCTGCCCGGCGGCTTGGAGCATTTGAAGCAGGTCGTAATTCACGACAGCCTCGGCCTGTGCGACGAACTGGAGACGCGGATGCAATACTTGGTCGACACCTATCAATGCGAGTGGAAAGAGGTCGTCCACGACCCCGCGAAACGAAAGCTCTTCCGACAGTTCGTCAACACCGACGAAACCGAGTACGGCATCGAGTTGGTCAGCCAGCGTGACCAGCAGCGTCCGGCCGATTGGCCGCGTGACTTCGTCCCCGTCTCCGAGCTGCGTCGAGCATCCACAGTGACCAACGGCAACGGTCGCAGTCGCGGTGTTAGTAAGCCACAGGCCGATTGGATTCCCGTCGGCACGGTCGGCGACTTTCCCAAGGACGGTGGGGCCACGATCAAATACGGCCAAGTTCAGATCGCGGTCTTCAACTTTACCAGTCGAGCGGAGTGGTATGCCTGCCAGAACATGTGCCCCCATAAGAACGCGTTCGTGCTCTCTCGTGGCATTATTGGCAGCGCGAGTGGCGTTCCCAAAGTCTCCTGCCCCCTGCACAAGAAGCCCTTTTCATTGCAAACTGGTGAATCATTGTCCGGCGAAGATTTTTCCGTTAAGGTCTTTCCAGTGAAGATCGAAGGCGATCAGGTTTACTTGCAGCTTCCACCGCCAGCTCAGCTCGATGCGTTGCTCGCCACGAACCTGCATTGCGTCCAAGCCTGTGATGTCAGATGACGCGACTGGAAAGCATTCAGATTTACCCCATCAAGTCGCTGGCGGGCGTGTCGGTCAGTATGTCGACGATCACCTCCGGTGGCACGCTGGAACATGATCGACGTTTCGCGATCCGTCATGCCGACGGTAGCTTGATGACCGCGAAACGATCACTTCTCGTGCATTCCCTGCGGTGTGCCTTCGAATGGGACGATGATCGTGTGACGCTCTGGCGCGACGACGAATCGCCGCGTGCTTCCTTTTCGTTGTCGCGTTTTCCCGACGAGGCCGCCACTTGGTTTAGCGACCACTTTGGCGAGGCGTTGACGATTGTCGAGAACACCTCCACGGGCTTTCCCGACGACCCCATCGCCTCAGGTCCCACGATCGTGAGCACAGCCACTTTGACCACGGTGGCGTCGTGGTTCCCAGGGATGCGGGTTGAGGAATGTCGAGCGCGGTTTCGAGCGAATTTGGAAGTGGAGGGTGTCGAGCCGTTTTGGGAGGATCGCCTCTTTGGTATCGCGGATGAACCGATCCCTCTGAAGATTGGCGATGTCGAGCTATGGGGCATTCAGCCGTGCCAACGCTGTGTCGTGCCCAGCCGCGTTCCCACGACCGGAGAAGTCTGGCCCCGCTTTCAGATCGAATTCGCGAAGCGTCGTTCGGCGACGTTGCCCAAGTGGGCCGAACCGACTCGATTCGACCACTACTATCGACTGGCGACCAACACACGCATTGAATCGCATCAATTTGGCCAGCGATTGCGCGTGGGTGATTCCGTGTCGATCTTGGACGAACGCTAGGGCAACCGAGCAGCGTGCTGACGCAATTGACAGGTAACGCCATAACTGGCAAGCTCACTAACGACGAGTGACCTGAGCCGACCTTTCATGAATGAGAATATCATGGACCTAAAACAATCCGTGGGCCTCCGGCCCGAACAAGAAGCCGCCGATCCCGCTGAGCGAGAGCGACTGCTGCGCTATATGAACTTGCAATTGGTCGCCCACGGATTTCCGGGAGTCCTAGAGGATCGCGACGCCCCGTTTGTGGAACTCGCCTCCGGTTTGCTGGAGAACTATCGCGAGCAGGCGCGTCTGCTGGCAGAACATCGCTGCCCCGTTGATCGACGCGTCGAGAATTTCCTGCGGGAGCATTTCGCCGACGTCGATCTGCCGTTCGAGTTGCGTCTGCCTAACCGGACATTGGTTCTCGATCGTCACGGCTTGGCCCGTGAGTTCTCGTTGCCCGTCGATGGCGATAAGTTCTCGAATGGCTTCGTCACGTCGTACCGCGTCAAGAACGGTGTGTTGCACAATCCGGTCAGTGACCGTCGCACCACCAAAGGTACCTTTCATGTCTGCGAAGGTGGCTTGCCGATCCCCGGCGATAAGATCGCCGTTCCCAAGGCCGTCTTTGCCAAGATGCT
>JBGTHH010000256.1:0-4248 GCA_041746275.1 Pirellulaceae bacterium
AACGATCCTCTGCCGCACCGTGGCTGACGGCGGCACGAGTTATTACTTCCAAGGCGACCACCAGCAGACGATTCCCGCGCTGTGGTACGAACTCGTCCAGCGAACCGATCCGGCATCCGTTGAAGCATCCCCTTCACTCTATCCTCTTCCCGGCGGGCGAGGGAACTAAGGCGAAGTTGTTTCGTGAGCGTTGCCCAATGAAAAAGATCGTCTTCCTCGATCGCGATGGGACGCTGAACGTTGATCGGGGCTACGTGTATCGACAGGAAGATTGGGAGTTTACCGACCAAGCACCACAGGCCATCTCGCACCTTCAGAACGCGGGCTTTCGCATTGCGGTCGTCACAAATCAATCAGGAGTCGCTGCCGGTATGTATTCCGCGGCGGATGTTGAACGGCTGCACGATTTCATGTGCCGGAGCTTGTCCGTGGCAGGTCAGGCCAGAAAGCCTGACGTACGCTTGTTGCACGATTTCAGGTGCCGAGAACTTGTCGATGGGGGCGCGGGCATCGATGCCGTCGCTTACTGTCCCCATAGCCCACACGCCGCCTGTGACTGTCGCAAGCCGCGCACGGGATTGGCGCGACAGATCGAGCGGCATCTAGTAGCGCCGCTTGATTACGCCGCCAGTTGGACGATCGGCGACAAGTTGAGCGACGTGGAGTTTGGACGTGCCTTGGGAACGCACACGGCGTTGATTCGCAGCCGATATTGGACGGCCGCCGATTTGAACGACCAACCGGACTTAATCGTCGACTCACTCTACGATGCCGCCATGCGGATCACATCAAGCCACCAGGGTTAGTCCCGCATGTCCCTCGACGAGCGACAACTGTACGAAGACGTCATCCTGCGGCACGCTGATGAACCGTATCATCGCGGCCTGTTGGCCGACGCCACTCTCCGCCATCGGATCGACAATCCTGTCTGCGGCGACAGCGTGCAGATCGAAATGCGGATCGCGGACACGGGCGTCGTGGAAGCGGTCTGGTTCACAGGCACAGGCTGCGTCATCAGCCAAGCCGCCGCGTCGATGCTGGTCGAACACATTGAGGGCCAGCCACTCGACGCCCTGCGATGCTTCACGTCTCAAGACATGCTCGAGCTCTTTCGTGCTCGCCTCACTCCACTCCGCCAACAATGCTGTCTCCTTGCCTGGCGCGCATTGCAGTCCATCCTCGAATCACGCAACGGGATAGGTTCATTTTGGGAGTAGTGCAGTTCGAATACGATGGGCTAGACCGGATCGCGACCGAACGCTGGTTCGACGAAGCGACGCCGATGCCCAGCATCAGCATCACGACCACGACCGATGGCGGTTTGACCGACGAGGTGCAGCGCGTTGGTTTCCACGACGACATGCTGATGCTGTACGGCGGCACGTTCACCTTAACGTTCGACGGGCAGACGACCGGTTCGCTGGACTACAATGCCGACGCCGACGCGGTGCAAAGCGCGCTGGAAGGTCTGTCGAATATCGCTCCGGGAGATGTGATGATCGTCAAGCTGCAGAAGTGGAATCCGCACGGGTCACCGAGCGCACATGCCTTCTTGTCAGTTGAAAGGCTATCGCCAATGATGGGAGACATGAATCTCAACGAACTCGCATCACCCATCCTCGGTTCCAAGTCTTCCCTGCCAGAGAGTTTCCGGCAGGCCTCGTGGCGAATTCGTATTAGGTTTCGCTGGTTGGTTGAGTTCACCGCATGAAACTCGTGGTGCTGGCGGCGGCGGACAGTTGGTATTATCGCGACTTAGTGCGCGCGGCGGGGGGACGGCATGAAGTGGTCGTGCGCTCGTTCGCGGAATTACGCGGATCGACGCTGGGAGCTTCTAACCGTATCGACTCGAACGGTCATGACCTCGTCGCCGCCGATGCCGTCATGGTTCGCACGATGCCGCCCGGCTCCCTCGAACAAGTCGTCTTTCGGATGGATGCCCTCGGGCGACTCGAGGCTGCGGGAGTTCCCGTGATCAACTCGCCGCGGGCGTTGGAGACGGCGGTGGACAAGTATCTGGCGACCTCCAAGCTGGCTGCCGCCGGACTGTTGACGCCGCGTACGATCGTCTGCCAAACCGTCGACGATGCCCTCCGCGCTTTCGACGACTTGGGAGGCGACGTGGTCTTGAAACCGCTGTTCGGCGGTGAAGGTCGCGGGATCACTCGCGTTTCCGATGTCAATCTGGCGCTACGGGCCTTTCAGATGTTGGCGCAGATAAACGCGGTGATGTACATCCAGGAGTTCATCGCACATGCCGGTTTTGATTTGCGACTGTTCGTCTTGGGTGGACGGATCTTCGGTATGAAACGGATCAATCCCCACGATTGGCGCACCAACGTCAGTCGCGGCGCTTCGACCGCACCGTTGGAAGTCACGGAAGAACTAGCGACCTTGGCATTCGCGGCGTCCCGGGCTGTGGGTACGCTGATCGCGGGCGTCGACATCTTGCCAGCCCGCGATGGTCGGTTATACGTTTTGGAAGTCAATGCGGTTCCCGGCTGGAAGGCACTGGGACGGACTTTGGACATCGACGTTGCCGCCCTGGTCCTCGACTGCGTCACGGAGCAACTCACCCATCCAACGAGATCGCTCGATGCCCGGTAGCAACGGTCATGAAATCACTTTCCCGTATTCCCAGCGATCATTCCGACGGAGCGTGATGGCTACATTCGATTGGAGGAAGTTATTTCGTGAGCGTTGCTAGTGCCCAGGAACATCCCGAGAAAGTTGTGAACGTGGGACTGCGTTTGACGGCTACTGCGCAATTGGATCCGCAAGGCGTGGCGGTCGTGGAGCCTGACGGACGCGCGGCGGGCGGAAAACGGCTCTATCGCCAAGTGTCGTTTCAGGAACTCGATGCGGATACCGATGCGATCGCGGCGGGTTTGCAACAGATGGGAGCTGGCCCGGGGACTCGGTTGGCGTTACTCGTCCGACCCGGCATCGATTTCATCGCGTTGGTTTTCGCGTTGTTCAAAGCGGGCTGCGTCACCATCCTGATCGACCCGGGCATGGGACGCGGCAATTTGATCCAGTGCCTGGACGAGGCGCGGCCGGAGGGATTCGTGGCGATTCCGCCGGCACACGCTGTACGGAAGTTGCTGCCACATCGCTTTCGACAGGCTCGTTACAACGTCACCGTCGGCCGACGTTGGTTCTGGGGCGGGCCGACGTTGCGTCACTTGCGCGCGACCGCGATCAATCAATTCGCTCCCGCCAGAACTGCGGCTCACGATCCGGCGGCGATCATCTTCACGACGGGCAGCACGGGCCCGCCCAAGGGCGTGTTGTATAGCCATGGGAACTTTTCACAACAAGTCGATCAACTGCGCGAGTATTACGATATTCGTCCCGGCGAGATCGATGTTCCGGGCTTTCCGCTGTTCGCGATTTTCAATGCCGCGATGGGTGTCACGACGGTGATTCCCGAAATGGACTTCACACGACCGGCGGCGGTCAATCCGCAAAACATTATCGAGCCCATTCATGACTGGCAGGCGACACAGGCCTTTGGTTCGCCGGCACTCTGGAACACGGTGGGCCGCTACTGCGAAGAGCATCACGTCCAACTGCCGACACTACGTCGAGCCCTTTCCGCTGGCGCGCCGGTTCCGCCTCATGTGCTCCGGCGACTGAAGCAGGTGATCCATCCGGACGGCGATGTGCATACGCCTTATGGAGCCACCGAGGCGCTGCCCGTCGCTTCGATTGCCGCGAGCACGGTGTTGAACGAGACCGCCGCGCGCAGCGCACTCGGACACGGCACGTGCGTTGGCCGACGGTTCTCGGGCATCGACTGGAAGGTGATCCGCATCGATGACCAGCCACTCGCCGAGGTGACCGCCGTGGAGGAGTTGCCCGCGGGCGAGATCGGCGAATTGATGGTCCGCGGCGCGGTTGTGACTCGGCAGTACGTCACCCGAACCGACGCCAATGCCCTGCACAAGGTGCGGGATGGAGACACATTTTGGCATCGCATGGGAGACGTCGGCTATCTCGATGAACACGATCGTTTCTGGTTTTGCGGTCGTAAGTCCCATCGCGTCCGGAGTGCGCAAGGCACACTGTTCACCATTGGGTGCGAAGCGATTTTGAATCAGCATCCGCACGTGTATCGCTCGGCGCTCGTCGGGATTGGCGAGCCTGGAGCCCAATTGCCCGTGATGATCGTCGAAGCCTGGCCCGAGCATCGGCCGCGGACACCGCAGGCACGACAACAACTGTTGGACGAACTTTGGGAGCGCG
>JBGTHH010000257.1:0-6407 GCA_041746275.1 Pirellulaceae bacterium
AAAGGTGGACAGGACAGGGCAAAGAACAACGAGAATCGGCGATCGTCCTCGCAGTCCGCAGCCTGAAGGATTTCAGCCTCGATCCAGCAATGTCGCTAATCCCCGAGTCTCTATGGCCACAATCTAAGCTACGCAGTACTGCTCACAATCTACACTTTGGTGTGGTTATGTCCTCAATAGGTACGTCCCAATGAAGCAAGTAATCCAAGATGTTCGCCGCGGGAAACTCAGCACTCGCGTCGGCCCAACACCGGCTCCCCAAGCCGGGCACTTGCTCATCGCCAACCGAAGCTCGCTTATCTCGGCGGGCACCGAGAAGATGGCTCGCGAGTTGGCTCAAAAGTCTTTGTTCGCGAAGGCCAAGGAGCGGCCCGATCATGTGCGGCGTGTCCTTGAGAAAGTGCGTAACGAGGGTTTGTGGAGTACGGTCCAGCAAGTTCGTGAGAAGTTGGATGACCCGATGCCGATGGGGTACTGTTCGGCGGGAGTCGTAGTCGCTTGTGGGCCAGGAGTCCAGGAATTCAAACCTGGGGACCGCGTGGCATCGAATGGGTCGCATGCGGACGTTGTCTGCGTCGCCAAAAATCTCTGTGCCAGGATTCCCGCGGGCGTGCCATTTGATCAAGCTGCGTTCACCGTGATGGGCGCGATTGCCATGCAAGGTGCGCGGCTTTCGAAAGTGACGCTCGGCGAGACCGTTCTGGTGGTGGGCTTGGGCTTGGTGGGGCAAATCACTGTGGCTTTGCTGAAGGCGGCCGGTGCGACGGTGATTGGGACCGATTTAGATCCCGCGAAGTGCGAGCTTGCGATGCAAATGGGAGCCACCGTGACTCGGGTCGGGATGCGTGCTGCGGAAGTGGAAACGCTTACTGGGGGTCTGGGTGCCGATGCGGTGCTGATTACCGCTTCGACTAAATCGAATGCGCCGATGCAGTTGGCCGCGAATGCGGTACGGCAAAAGGGACGAGTCGTGCTGGTCGGGGTGGTAGGGTTGGAATTGGATCGCCGCCCGTTCTATTTCAAGGAGGCCGAGTTCGTTGTTTCGTGCTCGTATGGACCAGGTCGTTACGACCCGAAGTACGAGGAAGGCGGACAAGACTATCCGGCGGCGTATGTGCGTTGGACGGAGCAACGCAATTTACAGGCCGTGCTCGACCTGATGGCTAGCGGTAGGCTCGACGTCCGACCGCTCATCTCGCATCGCTTTGCGATGGAAGACGCAGGCCAAGCGTATGAGTTGATCGAGAAAGGCGAAGAGCCTTACCTCGGTATACTGTTGGAATATCCCGAAGTGGACGCGCAGCAGTTCTCACCGACAATTCAATTGAGGGCGACGCAAAAGGAAGCAGACCCCACTTACGCGCAGCATTCGACGGGCCGTACCGGCAGATGGGGGCTGCCTCGTCTATTCTCCCGGACGAAGTCCGATGCGATCGGTATAAGCTGCCTTGGCGCGGGTAACTTTGCCCGCATGGTGCTGTTGCCGAAACTCTGTGCGGTTCCCGGTGTGCGGCCTGAAGTGATTTGCTCCGCAGGCGGAGGATCGGCGGCACATGTGGGGAAGAAGCTGGGTTTTGCCACCGCGACAAGTGATGCGTCTGTTGTATTCGACGACGAGCGAACGGACGCCGTCTTTGTGGTCACGCAGCATCACCAACACGCCGAGCAAGTGTTGCACGCCCTTCGTGCAGGAAAACATGTCTTTGTCGAGAAGCCGTTATGCATGCGGGTAGACGAATTGAATGCCATAGAAGACGAATTGCAATCGGCTGGGGCGAAGACTCCCTTGGTAATGGTTGGGTTCAATCGACGATTCTCGCCAGCCGCGATTGCCGTACGAAACTTCTTCGCCAAGACAACCGAGCCGTTGACCGTTTCGATACGGTTCAACGCGGGCATGATTCCGGCGGACCATTGGACACAAGACGAGCAGATCGGTGGTGGCCGGATTATCGGCGAGGCCTGCCACGGCATTGACTTGGCGACTTACCTGACCGGCTCCCCCGTTGTCCGCGTTTTTGCGGAATCGATCGGCGGGCCAGCAGCTCCACAGACTACCGACGATCAATGCTTCATCACGCTGCGACACGCCAATGGCTCGATATCGAATGTGGCGTACTTGGCGGGTGGCGACAAAGCATTTCCTAAGGAACGCGTGGAAGTCTTGGGCGGCGGCAAGGTAGCCATCATCGACGACTTTCGCAACGCGGAAGGTTGGACAGGCGGCAAGAGGAAGTGGTTGTGGAAGGGTCCGCAGGATAAAGGGTATGACACCGAACTGAAACAGTTCGTCCGCGCCATCCAAACGGGAGCTTCCACACCCATACCTTGGGAAGAAATTGCAGCGACGACGTTGGCCGCCATTCATGCCGTTCACAGCTTGCGAGAAGGCACGCCGCAGGAGCTTCCCGCGGCAATTGCAATGAAAAGAGCCGCCTAGTAATGCCCACAGGAATCACCTTATGAAAGCCATTGTCAAGTGGATGGACCAGCACCTCTATCCTGCCTATGCAAACAATTGGGATGATGCCTTGTTGCGAGAGTCAATTCTGACTCAGCTCCACCCTAGCCATACGGTGCTTGACGTCGGTGCTGGAGCGGGGATCGTCGAGCAAACTCGCCTGCGCGGACTAGCGGACAAAGTGTGCGGAGTGGACCCTGATCCTCGTGTGCTGGAGAATCCTTACCTGGATGACGCACACATCGGTATTGGAGAGAAAATTCCCTACGACTCCGAGACGTTCGACGTCGTATTCTGCAACAACGTCTTCGAGCATCTGGAACAACCGGAACGGGTGTTTGCCGAAGTTGCTCGTGTGTTGAAGCCGGGCGGCTGCTTTATCTCAAAGACGCCGAACCGGTGGCACTATGTCCCCGTGATCGCTTCCTGCACGCCGCATTGGTTTCATGAAGCAATCAATCGCCGTCGAGGTCGTGATGAAGACGACACGTTTCCCACTTACTATCGAGCCAACTCGCCACGTGCGATTAGAAGGCTGGCCAACGAGGGCGGGCTGGAAGTCGAACAGATTCAATTGTTTGAGGGCAGACCCGAGTACTTACGGCTCTCTCCTTTGACTTACGCCGTGGGCTGGTGTTACGAGCGGATGGTAAATGTGCTGCCAGGCATGAGCGGATTTCGTGTGGTGATGATCACGACTCTCCGCAAACATGCTGAATCATCGACGCTCTCTCGCGCGGCCTAAATATCCTTGATCAGTGAGTTGTGATTTCGAGGAACGTGTATCCCCATGAGCCTCTATGTTCCTCCCGTCGACACTTGGCTCCGAATTTTGCGGACGACTCGACATCTTCGCAGTTCGCAGATCGCATGTCGGATGCGGCGCATGATCGGCCAGCGATTCGCGATGGACTTACGTCGCGCCAGTCCCGACAATGAGTCGCTAGGTGGTTACGTCGTCTCGCCGTGTTTCCCGAACGTTCCGGACCTTTCGCGAGGCTGTCTGTCGGGTGACGACTTAGTGATCGAAATTCAGCGCAACGTGCTAACTCTCGTCAATCGATGCCTGCCACTAGACCCCCGTTCACCCGATTGGCGACTCGGCACCCAGAACGAGGATCGGCTGTGGACGATTACGCTGCATTATCATGCGTGGTTGTTCGAGCTTGCAAAGTTGATTGGTTCTCAGCATGTGAACGCTGATAGCGTTGACCGCACGTTTCAGTTCCTTTTGCAAGACTGGCTACGTACCTGTGCTCTCGGCAAACCGGGCGTGGATTCGCTGGCCTGGAATTCATACGCGATCGCCACCAGGCTGGGTTGGTGGGCGAGGATCTGGCAGGGACTTGGCGAAGGGTATTGGTCGCATCATGCCGAGCTCGCCGAACAAGTGCTGCGTAGCATGTTCGCGCAGGCCAAGCACCTGGCCGCGCACCTTGAATGGGATCTGCGAGCGAACCATCTCTTACGTGACGCTGTGGGACTCGCGTGGGCAGGACGGTTCTTTCAGGGGCGGGAGGCGGATCACTGGCTGAAGACGGCGACAACCATCGCCGTCGCCCAGGCGGATGAACAACTGCTAAGTGATGGCGGGCACTTTGAGCGGAGCCTGTTCTATCACCTCGAAGTCATGGACGATTGGTTGACGCTCGCCTGTTTGTTACGCGACGATGACGCTCGGGAGAAGATGCAAACCGTCTGGGAGCGGGCGGCGGAGTATGTCCGCTGGGTACGTCATCCCGATGGTCGCGTGGTGCAGTTTAACGATGGAGCCACGACGATCGCCGAGCCTCATCTTTCCCGCGGCGTTCAGCATTCCTGGCGGGTGGATGAATCGCCGCCCCGCGGAGGTCATTGGTTTCCCGACTCGGGAGTCGTCGCCTGGCACGGCACGCCCTGGACGGTCTTCTGGGATGTCGGCGACATTGGACCCGATTGCCAGCCAGGACACGCGCACGCCGATTCGTTGACGTTCGAGGCGTCGTTCGGCGGGCATCGTCTGTTTGTCGATCCAGGCTGCCACAGTTATGACGACAATGCGACTCGGCAGTACGACCGAGCGACGAGCTCACACAATACGGTTTCCATCGACGGCGAGAACTCAAGCGAAGTCTGGCATATCTTTCGGGTTGGCCGCCGAGCCCGCCCGCGAAACCAATCGATATCCATCAACCCGACGGGGTTTCAGGGAGTCGCCTCACACACAGGGTACGCGCATCTTCGTGGCCGGCCCCAACACACGCGAGCGATGTCGTTGCATAACGACATTCTGCGGATCGAGGATACGGTTTCCGGTAACGGGCGACATGTTGCGGAAGGTGGGTTGTTGGTTCATCCCGATTGGGAGGTCGTAGAACGTCCTGATGGCTGGAGCTTAAACTGCGGCGATCTGCGGGTCGCGGTTCGGGTCAGTGCGACCGCGCCGATCACGCGAACCACACACAAGCGGCCAATCCATCCGGATTACGGTGTGGAGCTGATCACGCGTCGGCTCACGTGGCGGTTTGAAGGTCACTTTCCGCTGACCGTATCGGTGTGCATCGAGCCTGCTTAAGGAAATGTCCGCATGAAGATTCTCGTCCTCGCCGATAACTTTACGCCCGAGATCGTCGCCACCTCCTTTCGCACTCACGAGCACGCCAAAGTTTGGCTCGAACAGGGGCATGAAGTGACCGTCGTGACCTGTGTCCCCAATTGGCCGAAGGGGAAGGTGTTCGAGGGCTATCAGAATCGTCCGTATCAGGAAGAGTGGATCGATGGCATCAGGGTGATTCGCGTCGGGTCATACATTACCGCTAACAAAGGGTTCCTAAAGCGGACGCTCGACTATCTGAGCTACATGGTGTCGGCCATCGTCTGGTCGTGGCGTTTCCCCGAGTTCGATGTGCTTCTGGCAACCTCGCCGCAATTCTTCACCGCCGTGGCTGGCTACGTCGTCGCCAAACTACGTCGTCGCCCTTGGATCTTTGAGGTGCGAGACTTGTGGCCCGAAAGTATTCGCGCCGTCGGTGCCAGCAATTCACGCTTGTTGGACTTGTGCGAGCGGCTGGAGCTGTTCCTGTACCGCCAGTCCGATCGGGTTGTGGCGTTGACGAACTCGTTCAAGAAGAATCTCGTCGCGCGGGGCATTCCGGCAGCCAAGATCGATGTCGTGCCCAACGGCGTCGACTTGGAGCAATTTAATCGTTCGCGAGTGACCTTCGATGCTCGTGCGCGACTGGGCGTGTCGAGCGAGGCTTTCTTGATCGGCTACATCGGCACGACGGGTATGGCTCATGGATTGGAGACGCTGCTGGACGCCGCCCAGCGGTGCCTGCCGGAAGGTAACATCCGCTTTCTGGTCATGGGGCATGGAGCGAATCGCGCGAGTTTGGAGCGGTCGGCCAGGGAACGTGCCTTGACCAACGTCATCTTTTCCGATTCCGTTCCTCACGATCAGATTCCCAGTTACTACGCGGCCCTGGATATGTCGCTGGTGCATTTGCGGCCCGATCCGCTGTTCCAGACGGTGATTCCTTCAAAGATCTTTGAGTCGATGGCCATGGGCTGCCCGATCCTCATGGCGGTTGAAGGCGAAGCCGCCGACATCGTTGACGCTGCGGGTTGCGGTATTTGTATTTCCTCCGGGGACGCACAGGCACTGGCCGAGACCGTCCGCCGCTTCGCCGAAGATCGTTGCGAACTCAATCGCATGGGGCAGCGCGGAATCCAAGCCGTGGCGTCGAAGTTCCAACGTCGGGTCAAGGGTCTCGAAGTCCTCGACTCGTTATTCGCGACGCTCCCTCCCCAACCGCCTGTCAAGAACATCGCCGCCTAAGCGTTGACACGTGCCTTCCGGCTGTCTGCTTGGCTTGCGGTCGTTATGTGTTCGGTGACTTTGGCATGACACTTGCTTCATTACTACATCTCTAGTCGTTCCGCCTCGATTCTCATGTCAATTTGGCAT
>JBGTHH010000258.1:0-2332 GCA_041746275.1 Pirellulaceae bacterium
GGTACCGTACGTGTTTTTCAAATCGCTATTGCAGGTGCCCGCGCCCAAATTGATCCAACTTCCCAAATAGCTATGGCCGAGAAAGCCGTGATGTTGCTTGTTCGTGTACGGCTCGATGACGGACGCTTCGACTTCGCCGCCGATCTTGGTGGTGTGACCGATACTCACGGCGTCCTTCACCGCGGCATGTTCAATGAGCTTGGCTCCATAGCCGACATACGCGGGGCCGCTCAGATAACAAAATGGACCCGTGGTGGCGCGGCTTTCCAAAATCACAGGGCCCGCCGACGTGTTGGTCACGACGTACTGACCCAAACGAGCCTGTTCGCCCGCAAAGACCCCGTCGGCGATCTCTTTGTAGACACCTGTCGACAGTCGATACTCAAGATTCTCGGCGAGGACTTGCATGTTGTAACGGACGATGTCGTGAGGATATTGGAATAGGGGCAGCTCATGCTCCAATTCGGTCAGTCGCGGATTGCCCAGAGGCTGGAGATAATCCATCACGCTTTCGATGTGCCAGTTGGGCTCGGCCTCCGTTACGTTGTCGCGATAAAGGGCGACGGCCAGTTCACCGGCATGTTGGACGTAGCCCTCGCGCCCTTGATCCAGGATCAAACGGAGCGTCTCAAAGACCGTTCGGGAAGGGAGCAGACGCGCGTTGACAAACAGGGTGGTCGAGGGCTCCGCTGGGCCGTTGCCCGATCGCGACGATCCCACCGGTGTCAGGCCTGCTGTTGTCGGGCCGCTTAGTTCCGGGTAATCGAGCGATTGGATGAGCGTCATGTGGGGCCGCACGACACCCTGAATCGGCAGGTCGAGCCGCTTCAACCAATCCAGCAAGCGAAAGCTGCCACAGGTGATGGCATAGGCCGGTCGCCCCAAGGTGATCGGATATAGACGCGAGACCTGGGCATCTTCAAATACGACGACATTCATGAGCGGTCGATCCCTCGGTCGAAGCTGGCCACAGATTCCTGTTTTTCCTACACGTTCCGGCCTGAACAGCAGTATCCAATTGTGGGTCGGAAGCGTCAAGCTCGTACACGTTGGTTTGTCCTCGGGTTTTTTCCAAACGCGGCTGGCATGGCGGGAACGATTTGTTACAAAGATCGATTCGCCGAGCAGGACAACCGATCAACACAGCTTCCTCCAGGAGATTGCAGCATGGGTACCAACGATCCGCTTCAACGCAAGTTACGCATGGCCCTGGTCGGTGGTGGCCAAGGGGCGTTTATCGGGCGAGTTCACTGCACGGCGGCGGTCTTGGACAACCGTGCGGCACTCGTGGCCGGAGCGTTGTCCTCGAATGCCGAACGAGCTAAGGCTTCGGCCCCGGACTACGACATTCCGGCCGAGCGGGCTTACGGCTCGTACCAAGAGCTGATCGAACGGGAACTCGCATTGCCGCCCGAACAACGCATCGATTTCGTCTCGGTCGCGACCCCCAATCACACCCACTTCGCCATTGCGAAGGCGGCGGTGGAGGCTGGCTTCAACGTGATCTGTGACAAGCCGATGACGTTCGATTTGGCGCAGGCCGAAGCCCTGGCCCAAGCCGTCGAAGCCGCGAATGTGGTCTTCGCGGTGACGCACAATTACACGGGTTATCCCTTGGTGCGACAGGCCCGCGAGATGATTCTCAACGGAGAGTTGGGCGAGATTCAAGCCATTCGCAGTTGCTACATTCAAGGTTGGTTGCGCACACGTCTGGAGGCTGACGACCAGAAGCAAGCGGCTTGGCGCACCGACCCGACTCGCAGTGGTGCCGCGGGATGCTTCGGCGACATTGCGACGCACGCTTACAACCTGGGGCGTTACATGACGGGAGAACTGCCTTCGGAGGTGAGCTGCCATTTGCGGACCTTCGAACCGGGACGCGCGTTGGATGACTATGGCACGGCGATCATCAAACTGCAAAACGGCGGATTGGCCACGGTCACCGCGTCGCAGATTAGCCACGGTCGCGAAAACGACTTGTTCATTGAGATTGACGGCACGCGCGGCGCGATCGAGTGGCATCAGGAGGAGCCGAACAAGATGCTGGTGCGACGCAACGGCCAGCCGCATCAACTTTACACACGTGATCCCAATGCTCCCTTCATGAACGCTTCCGGCCGCGCCGCATGCCGCCTGCCGAGCGGACATCCCGAGGCATTTTTCGAGGCCTTTGGCAATGTCTATCGCGCCGCATACGATGCAATGGTTCAGCGTGCGACAGGGACCGCGTTTGAAAAGAAAGATACCGTCTACCCCAATGTTTATGACGGCGTGGAGGGGATGTATTTCATCCAACAGTGCGTGGCGAGCAGCCAGGCGGAAGGCGGATGGA
>JBGTHH010000259.1:0-7485 GCA_041746275.1 Pirellulaceae bacterium
TCCAGCTTGTCGAAAACTTTTTCGAGTAGGTCTGCGGGGATTCCGGATCCATTGTCGCTAACCCAGCACTCGATGGCACCGTCACCCGTTTCTTCAGCCCCGATGATGACCTCGCCGCGCGGGGTATACTTGATCGCGTTCGCGACCAAGTTCTGAAACACACGCCTCAGCAAACTCGCGTCGGCGTAGCCCGTCAGATCCACGGGGATCTTGTTGATGAGTTGCGTGCTGCCGGTCCCGGCCACGGGTCGCAGGTCGTAAATCAGGGCCTCGACGAGCGGCCATAAATCGAACTCTCGAAGCTCCAGTTTGACGCCGGTTTCTGTTTGGATATGCGCGCTCTCTTTTAGCACCATCTCGACAAGCGATTCTAGACGTTGCGTGTTGCGGTGCAATGTGCTCAGAATTTGGGCCGTTTCGGCCTTGTCTTCCGGACCTTCCATGCCGAGTTCCAGCATTTGCGCGGCAAGGGAGATGGCATTCAGCGGCGTGCGCAGGTCATGCGCGACAAACGCCAAATACTCCTCGCGGTGCCGCTGCACTTCGAGAGCTTGCTGAGTAGAAAATGACTGGACCGCCAAGCCGATCGCCTCGTCCAGGACTCGGTTCAAGATGTGAAACGGCTTGCCGTGGAGGCTGAGTCGATGACTTTCAGCCAGATCGTGGATGCAGCCGCGCAGGATGTTGTACTCTCCCACGACTTCGACGATGTCAAAGCCGTCTTGGTGTCGTTGTAAGCCGTGGACCGGCGGACTACCGTCCAGCATCGCTTCCGGGATCGTTTCATCCGACGCCATCTGGAAGGCGGCGATCAATTCGTCGAGGAGGAAAGGGATGTGATCGTTGAGCGTCGGAGTGTCCAGATGCTTCGCGGAAGGGAGATGTCTCACCTGTTCCCTCCACCGCGAGAGCAACGCGTCGCGCTCCTGCTGGATGAGCGTTGCTAGTTTGTCAAGCTCGCTGATCGTCATCTTGGCTCCAACTTCGTGCCGAGTTTATTCGAAGGCCGGAATGAGGGAAGCGGCGTTCTCCACCGGCAGGAGTTGCATCAGAATAACGACCAACATCAGGACCGACAACGAGTGGCCGAAGCTTCCAGAATCTAGCACGACGAGCCCCAAAAGAAGGGCGGGTGGATGAAACAAGGGATGCATACCGAGACTGTTTGCCTACTTCTCGGATTACGGTTCGGAAATGCCAAGCTGTCGGCAAATGGCCCGAACAGTGAAGTCGTTAATCTCGCGATGCCTGGGCACGGAAGCTTGCTGCTGTTTGTTAGGGTTTACCCATACGGAGTGACTGCGCCCTTCCCGCAGCAATTCACATCCGTGCCGCCGGAAGTGCTTCACGAGATCCTTTCGCTTCACGTAGCGACCTCTCCCGCTGGCAACTGATCGACTTCGCTACTGACACTCAGGTGTAGATAGATGGGCTCCTCGAAATCCATCTCAGGGTCGGTCGCCTTAGGATTCGGCGTCGGCAGCGACTGGCCAAGTTCCAAACGCGTTTCTGCCACATCGAGCAGCGCCGCCGTCAAAAGTCGTCGTGCCTCCGTAAGATCGCCCGCACAGGTAATGGCGTCAGGAAAATCCACGACCTGCGCGTGGACGCCTCCATTCACAAACTTAAAACCCGCCTTGTATTGCAACATCGGACACCTCAACGCTCCAGATCAACGCCCCAGACGATTCACTGCACGTCAAGTATAGCGTTGCAGCGGATCAACACCAAACCGATGATTGATCATGCAGTTAGTGACGTGGACCAGCGGGAGGTTGGTTGAAGCGGTCTGGCCAGTCGTGACGAGAGAATGGCGATGACAAAACTCGACGCCGCCAGAATGCCGTAGACGAGCGGATATCCATGCTGCGTGAAATCGACTTGTCCCGCACGCTCCGCGTGCAGCAGATCGTTGTAGATGTTGATCGGCTCGAACGAGGCGGAGATTGGGAAAGACGTGATTGCGACTGTCAGCACGGTGTAGCCCAGCATGGCTAAGAAGCCGCCAATCACGGGTTTGCGAAGCCAGCACGTTCCGAGCACCGCCAGCGAGTACATGAGCGCGTGGATGAGCGGAAAACAACCGACATAGGCCCAACTCATTCCCGTTGTCATCGACTCGCGGTGTGAATTCCAGGAGATAAGAATCGTGACTCCGTCCAGTACACTGACAACCGCAACCAACCCGAAAATGAACTTGCACCAAAACCACATCCCCGGCGAGATGGGACGTGATCGCCAGAACGCTCCCAGTCCTGAACCAAGCTCTGCCGAATAGATGCCCGATCCGACGACGGCGGCCCACAACATCCCGACAAAGGCAATGGCGTGAGGCATTTCCGCGCGCACGGACTCACCGATCGAGTAGTTCTTCGAGTAATTGGAATCATGGGGCTCCATCGCCACCGTCGCCACTGCGACCAGCAAGGCGAAGAGAAGTCCAAACGTCGCCAGCGGCAGCGATTGTCGAAGCTCGAGCCAGATCAGCGCGCCCCAGCGGCCTGGCAAGCGAATCGGAATGTGGGACCAGATCGCGGGAGTTGCGAGCCGGAATCGCTTCCGCCACGTTGCTAACCCTGCTCTGGGCAGCCGGCCATATTGAGTGACGAATAGGCGAGCGAGAATCAAAAGCAAAGGAATTGCCAATCCCAACGCAATCCAGCGGTAATGAGCTAACTCGTGGTCGGTGTAAGAACCGCCGTGCTCCGCACCGTATCCCCAATCAATAGCCAGCGATTGAGGAAGCACAGCACCGTAGGCGAGTTGCACGTAGGGCCTCCGCTCGCCATACCAAAACAGCCCGCTCGCGACCATCGATCCGAATCCCATCACTGCCCCCAACAAACCGACTTGCGCCTGACTGCGCAGCCAACATCCGAACAAACTCAAAACGAGCAACATCTGGATACCGCCGAAAATGGCAATCGCCGTTATGCTCCCAAGCTGTTCCAACGCGGTCAGCAACGAGGCTGTTTCTCGTTCTTGCAACGGTGGGGAGGGACGACCACCGCGAGGTCCGGCTTGTTCGACAAGCCCACTGGCAAGCGCCAGTGACAGCAAGGCGGCCCCCACCAGAACAGGAACCGCCAGCGTGGCTGTGGCTCCCGCAATCCGGATCGCGGCGATTTGCCGCAGCGACACCGGTAGTGACGCGGAAAATGAGATGGTCCCCGCTGTCTGCTCGCCTTGGGCGGTGCGCATGGCCAGAAAGACCGCGGCGCTGATCGTATAGAGCGATGCACATCCGCTGAACTGCCCCACGGGGGCACGGAACCTGTATCCCATTTCATAGCCGATGCAATAGCCAGCCGCGAGGACCATCCAGGCTGTAAAGATCGCCAAGTAGCCTCGGTTCTCTCGCCACTGTTTCCACAACAGACTTTTCATGACGGCACTCACGCGAAGGGGATTAAATTGTCGTCGCCACCGGGTTGGCAGGTTTGTCTGGCCAATCTTGAGTGCGGCCGATCACAAACGCTTCAAAGATCTCGTCCAAGCTCAGGTCGACCACGTCATGATCAATTCCCTGAGCCACCAACTGCTCGACATAGCTGCCGGCGCGATCCGTAATGAAGACCAAGCGTTCTTCGTGCCTGCGGACGTCCAGCAGCCCTTCCGGGTGCGGAGTCTTGGCGACGGAGTCGAGAGGCAGCAGGATTTGCTTCACCTCCTCGCGCAGAAGGTCCGTCGTGCCGGTGCGAACGATTCTTCCCCGGTCCAGAATGGCGACGGCATCCGCCACCGCCTCGACCTCGTCGAGCAGGTGCGAACTGTACAACACTGTACATCCCGAGGTCTGCAAGTGTTCGACAAGATCGCGGTTGAACTCCTTGCGCGCGATCGGATCCAAGCCCATCGACGGATCGTCGAGGATGACAATTGGCGGTCGGTGTGCCAGGGCCACGACCAAACCGAGCTTGACGGATTGGCCTTTTGAAAGCCGGCCGATGCGCGTATGCGGCGGAATGTCGAAGCGAGCGAGACAGTCGCGAGCCCAGGCCATATCCCACGTTCGATAGAATGGCGCGAGAAACCGGCACAGTTCGATCGCCGTCATCCAGCCGTACATGGTTTGATCCTCGCCCAGGTACCCAATTTGGCTGCGCGCCTTCAACGGCTCTTTGGTTGGATCGATGCCCGCGAGCCGAACCGTTCCCGAATCCTCCGGGATCAATCCCAGCATGATGCGGATCGTCGTTGTCTTTCCCGCTCCATTACGACCCAGTAACGCAAACGTCTGCCCTGCTGGGATACTCAGCGTAACATCGTGCAACACCTGCTGCGATCCAAATGACTTGGAGAGTTGATCTACGCTAATCGCTGGTTCGCTCATGACGATTTCTCCGCACGATTCTCTTTGGAAATCTGCGACTTGGCGTCGGACGCAGTCGCGGTCAGCATTTGACGAAGCTCGGGCACGGCTAGCCCTAGTAACAACCCACGCCGCACGACGGCTTGGAAGTCGCGCGAGAACTGTTCGCGCTGTTGCTTCAATCCCGCAGCGAGGTCCTTCGCCGCGACTGGCTGCAGCACGAACGTTCCTTCGCCGTGTCGCATCTCGACCAGGCCCTCGGCAGCCAAGCGTTCGTACACGCGTACGACCGTGTTTACGTTCACCACCAATTCCTTGGCCAACTGTCGAACCGACGGCAGGCATTGGCCCGCTTCGAGCAGACCCGCCAGGCACTGAGCGCGGATCTGTTCAGCGATTTGCCGTGAAATCGGCGTCGAAACTCCTCGCTCGATGCGAATGTACAATGCTCTTGAACCTCATTCACGTTGACAGAGTACACAGTTATAGTACAGTATTCTCTGGTGTCAACGGAGATTCAATGAACTTGCCGATTGCTTTCTCATCGCGATCGACTATAAGGGAGTCGCCATGGAGGTTGCTGTGCCTGCCCATGTCGTTGGTGGGTACAGCCCAATCTACAGCCCCTGCCGTTGGACCTCACGCCGGAGATCTTCGCTCATGCTTCGCTCCCTTGCTTTGTTTCTCGCGTTCCCTTTCATCGCATTCACGCCCGCGATGGCTCAATCGATCGGCACGATTCCGGGGACTGAGCCGCTGACCGTCGAGGGGGATATTGCTTCGCAGATGATCGACGGTGTCGACCGCTTTTTACTGCGGGAGATCGACGAGTCGGTGGCGAAACGTCCGAAGTTCTGGCAGCGAGACGTCTCGTCGCCCGAGGCTTACAGCACGTCGATCGAGCCCAATCGGAAACACTTGGCTCACATTCTGGGTGTCCGCGACGCCCGTGTTTCGTTCGCTGCACCGGAGCTGGTCGCCACGACGGAATCGCCCGCTCTGATCGGTTTGGGGAAAGGCTTTGAAATCCACACGGTGCGCTGGCCCGTGTTTGGCAACGTTTACGGCGAAGGCTTGTTGTTGGTACCCACCAAGCAGCCTATCGTGGCGAACGTTGTGGCGATCCCCGACGCGGATCAAACGCCCGAGCAACTGGTGGGGTTGGCCGAGGGGATTCCCGCCGAATCGCAGTTCGCTCGTCGTTTGGCGGAGAGTGGCTGCCGTGTGATCGTGCCCACCTTGATCAGCCGCGAGATGAAACGCCGCGCGCCGCCTGGTCAAGCGGGCCGAGCGAATTTGACAAATCGCGAGTACATCTATCGCCCGGCCTTTGAACTGGGCCGCCATCTGATCGGTTACGAGATCCAAAAAGTCTTGGCCTGCGTGGATTGGTTTGAAAAATCGCCAAGCGGTTCGGGTACACAAATCGGAGTGATCGGCTATGGCGAAGGAGGACTGTTGGCCTTGAATGCCGGAGCCCTCGACGCTCGTATCGATGTCACCGGTGTGAGTGGCTATTTCGGATCGCGGCAACAGGTGTGGAACGAGCCGCTCGATCGAAATGTCTTTGGCTTGTTAGAACAGTTTGGCGACGCGGAGATCGCGAGTCTCGTGCTTCCCCGCGCGTTGGTCATCGACCATGTCCCTGGGCCTCAGTTAACGCTTCCGAGCGAGGGCGGTGGGCCGGCGGAACTGCGCGGGCCCAACCTCCAGCAGATCCAACAAGAGCAACAGCGACTTGTGAGTTTGCTCGGCGAACTCAAGCTTCCGTTAAACGAATCGGTCGTCGGCCGCCTCTCAGTTAGTCGTGGACCATCAGCCGTCTTCTGTGACACTCCGGTGCTTGAGGTATTTCTGAAGCAGCTTGGCCACGCGGGGGAACCTGGCGCAGCAACCGACGGAACGATTCAGCGACTCCATCCGCTCGTGGCCGCCGACGAACGTCAACAGCGACAAATGGAGCAGCTCGATCAATACACTCAGTGGCTCCTGCGTGAGAGTCCCTTTGTCCGCAAAGCGTTCATGAAGCCGCTTGATACGTCCTCCGTGGCCGCTTACGAACAGGGCGTCGAGGCTTATCGCCAGATCTTTCGCCAGGAAACCATCGGCCACTTCGACCACGGACTGCTTCCCTTCAACCCACGCTCGCGCAAGACGTGGGAGACCGAGAAGTGGACTGGTTATGAAGTGATGTTGGATGTTTTTCCGGATGTGTTCGCCTATGGAGTGCTGTTGGTTCCCAAGGACTTGAAGCCGGGTGAGAAGCGGCCCGTGGTCGTCTGCCAGCATGGGCTGGAGGGCGTACCCACCGACGTCTTCTTGAACGACCATTACGCCTATCACGACTTTGCCGCCAAGTTGTGCGAGCGCGGCTTCATCACCTTCGCTCCGCAGAACATCTATATCTTCAAAGATCGCTTCCGCACGCTGCAACGCAAAGCCAATGCGGTGGGCAAAACGCTGTTCTCGGTCATGGTTCCGCAGCATCAGCAGATCGTCAATTGGCTGAAGTTGCAGCCCAGCGTCGATCCGGAGCGCATTGCGTTTTATGGACTAAGTTACGGCGGCAAGTCGGCGATGCGGATTCCGGCGCTGGTGACCGACTACTGCCTGTCGATTTGTTCGGCCGATTTCAACGAGTGGGTGTTGAAGAACGCCAGCACCCGCGAGAACTTCAGCTACGTCTGGACCGGGGAATACGAGATCTTCGAGTTTGATCTGGGGAGCACGTTCAACTACGCCGAGATGGCGGCGCTGATTTGTCCTCGCCCGTTCATGGTCGAACGCGGCCATTTCGATGGCGTGGGAGAGGACGAATGGGTGGCCTACGAGTTCGCTAAGGTCCGGCATCTGTATCAAGCAAAGCTCGGCATCGGCGTCCGCACGGAAATCGAATGGTTTGTTGGCCCGCATACGATCAACGGTCAAGGGACCTTCGAATTCCTGCACAAACACCTCGCTTGGCCTCGCCCCTGACGGCCTGTGGAAATCAATGGCCCGCCGGTCAGGACGTTTTTGCTCCGCCTGGGATTCTGTATTCCCTCGCCGGGGTCCGGCATCGCTTTCGATACGCTTGACAAACCCCCAAGGCTCGGATAACTAAGATCGTTTGCTGTGTCGGTCCACCCGAAATCTATATTGAACGCACTCCCCGCCGGAGTGTCTCTGGAGAG
>JBGTHH010000260.1:0-2220 GCA_041746275.1 Pirellulaceae bacterium
GCCATAACGCTTCTGTCGAAAGAAGACCGGCCCAGGTGAGGTGAGCTTGATCAAAGCCGCGATTGTCAACATTGGCACGGCGGCGACCAGTAACGCGACGCTGGCCAGACCCACATCGCAGATCCGCTTGGCCATGCCGTCCACTCCGTAGAACGGATTCTCAAAGACGCTGACAACCGGCAGTCCGCCGATGTCCGTCCAACGCGCATGGAGCAGTTCGAACACGAAGAAGTCCGGCACGATATAGACCGAAGCCGTCGAGTCGGCGAGTTTATCGAGTAGATCGCGAATGCGTTTCTCCGCGCGCATGGGCAAGGTGATATAAACACGATGGATCTCGCCCGATTGAGCTTGTGCGATCAGATCGTCGATGCAACCCAGTCGTGTGCCGACGCTATCGGGCAGATTACAGGTGCGTTTCAAGGGCCGATCGTCATAGAACCCGGCCAACTCCAAACCCATCTCGGGTGCGTTTTCCAAATTCCGAGCCAAACGAATGCCGAGATCGGTTACACCGACGATAGCGAACTTGCGGGTATTCAGGCCGTGCATTCGCAACGAACGCTGTCCATAGCGGATCGCCACGCGGGTGGCCGCCAACAGAACTGCCACGGTTCCCGCCACGACGACGAGCACCAAGCGTGGCGTGTCGTCAGTGAACCGCGTCAGGAACGCGAGCGTCAGCAGAGTGACCACGCTGTAGGTCCAAGTCAATTCGGCGACGGCGATCTCGCGATACGTCGCGACGCCTCGCCAACTTCGATACAACCCTAAAACTTCACCCGTCAGCAGGACCGTGATGATCGTCACCGTCATCGCCAACAGGTAGTGAGAATCCACCTGCGTCTTGGGATACCAGGCCGCCGCCCAAAATCCGAAAGCGATGCAGCCGGCATCTGTGGCACGCACGAGCGCGTCGATCAGGGACCGCTCATGACGAATGCGAACTCGATTACTCGTAACCACGCCCCGACTCCCGCTAGTATCCGCGATAACTACCGCACAAATCTAGCTTACGGTCTGATCGAGTTCCTTCCGTGTTGTAAGCGGCCGTGCCATTGTGCCGGTTCTCCGACTAGGATGGACGGCGACCAAGGTACGGTAGGATGAAAGGGCGGCTACCGAACACCACGCATGTAGCGTAGGAACTCGCCGTCAAGCTTTTCGAGATCGTCGCCGAACGCCTGGCGAAACTGCGCGAGGCGGTCCTCGGCGGTGTCGTAGCGCAATGGGCGTTTCTTGGACAGGGTTTGCATGTAAGCCAGATACCGTTCCAGCCGCGTGCGAATGAGGAAGTAGTTCAACGCCCACGCTTCGGCATAGGCATCCCCCGCGATGCGTGGATTACGAAAGCGGTCGTCGTTCGCCAACAAGGTGACCAGCGAATCCGTCGGGCGGTTGCCGAGGTATTTGCGGAACTCCCTGAGCCGCACTTGGTTCACGCCACCAATGTTGCGCCATCCCTTCGAGCTGCGCAGGTCGGGTGTCTCGAAGTAAATGGCGACGCCCTCGCTGACCCACAGCGGAATGTCGGCGTATCGCGTCTGCAAGCCGCAGTTGAAGGCCAATTGGTGAGTCGCTTCGTGGATCACTGTCGCCACCGTGCGTTCCGCTCCAGGACGCGATAGCAACTGATTCACGTGTGCCGCTGTCGTCCCAGGCCCAACTCCTCCCGTTTCGCTGCCGGTCAGATCGTACATGATGACGCGATTGGTGCGCAGGCTGTAATAGCCGATGATCGACGCTGTGGCGTTGCCCAATTCCTGGCGAGCATATTCCGCAAACGCGCGCTGGCCATCGAACACGAGCGCCACCAGCGGAGTCTCCGGCTCGTGCAGCTCAAAGCCACGGTTTTTCCAATACGTCGTAAAGGCGAGGTAGAGTCGCTCGTACAACGAACCGCACCATTGAGCATAGGCTTGGGACGTGTTGTAGCAGATCACGTAATGGGCCGTTTTATGAATGCGAAAGCCGTTCGGGAACTCTTTAAGGAGTTGTTCGCCCAACTTATCTTGGTCGAGCGGAACGAACGGTAACTCATCCGACTCGCGACGAGAGATCTCATCCGGCGTGATGGCCCACAAGACCCCTTGCGCATCGCGGAGCAATAGCCCACCATCGGCGGCTTCCACCACAATTTCGCCGTCAACGTGGACCAGTCGGTTGTCGCGTTGTAACGAGACGCGTTCAATCCCCTGAGCCGGCGCGCACAACATCGCC
>JBGTHH010000261.1:0-3745 GCA_041746275.1 Pirellulaceae bacterium
CACAATTCTGCGCGGCGTTCATCAATCGTTCGATTGCGAAGCAGCGGGACACTAACCCCCGCCTTGAACTCGCCTCCGTCGTTCGTCTGCCGTTCCAGATACCAAGGTTCGAAACTGCCGCGACCGATCCGATATCCGCCCCAGATTTCGCTCCCCGAGAACAGCGGCTGCACGAACCCCACGCTGTGTCGATAGTTCTCATAAAAGCCTACCGGCCCATTCTCGCTGGCTCCCTTCAGCTTGAGATCGAATCCTCCGTGGGCCGCCAAGTGATTGCCCAGCGCGATGTCGCGCGAGTAAAGTGCCGATTCGAGCAAGGGGTAGCTGCGATAGGTTGACAGCATGACTTCTTCCCACGTCAAGATCGCGGTACCAACACCCGTTGCGGCTGGCGGCAACACTTCGAATTGCGGCAATGCTTCGACTTGCGGCAATGCTTCCGCTGGCGGAGGCATGGGAAGGGAATCCTCCGGATCGAATTCACGCGTGTAGGCAACGGCCTCAATCGTCGAAAACTCGCCCTGGTCAACGTGGGCCGGCGCGACCTCGGATGCTGGCACAGCGAAGAGGTCCAGCCGGGGTCGATGAGCACACCCCGCCAGGAACGTCTCCAAAGCCATCACAAGGCTCAGAAAATTACGCAAATACGGCTGCATGAGGTGACCGACAGCTAGCAAAGTAAACCGGACGTTGCGCGCGGAGTCACCGCACGAGAGTATCTTCGGCCCCACGCCAGTTTCATCTTCACAACCGTTGCGACAGTTTACGTTTAACCAAACTGCCTCCGTCCCGCAACGTTTCTGGTTTATCGCTAGCTTTTGGGCAGCTTAGGAGGCTTGATCTTTAACTCGTCTTCCGACGAGTCTTTGGTCACGACGGGCGGGAAGCCGTTCAGGTTCCGCCAGACTTCGAACCACAGCGGCACTTGATCGAGCAAGACCCAGCCGTTGGCGCGGACGCCTTGTCGCAGGAAACGATCCTCGGGCCACGACCGATCATCGGGATCGGGAAGGACCATCACGCGAAACTTTCCGGCACCATCATCGGTGGCGTCGATCGAAACGACTTCCCCTCCAAACGTCCCTACGGCGATCGAGGGCCAACCGGCGAACTGCACGGCTGGCCAGCCTTCGAACTGCATGCGGACGTGCCTGCCGATGGTTACCAGCGGGACATCGTTTCCTTTCAGCCACAATTGCACGGCGAGTTCGCGGGTCTCGGGAACGATGGTACACAGCGGATAACCTTCGCTGACCATGCTGGTTCCCATATTGGCGGCGATCTGCACGATAAAGCCGTCAATGGGAGCGGTGACAATCTGAGTCTTTTGACGCTCCAACTTGACCTCCATTTCGAGCAGTTCCTGTTCGGCTTTGCTCAAATCCTGCTGACTCTTGGCGACATCGCTTTCCGCTTTGGAAACGTCGCCATTGACTTTACGCAATCTCGCCTGCGCGTCATCGATGTCGATTTGAGCCTTATCGGCTTTCGCCTGTCGCTCGCGTGTCTTGCCTTCGAGTTCCGCTTCAGCGGCCTCGACATACGCCTCCGCGCGGCTGACCTTCGCTTGCCCCTCGCCGAGCTTGCGAGAGACCTCCTGGAGTTTTTGCAACGAGATATTTCCCTCGGCATGCAGCGTTTTGGTGCGTTCGTACTCGGCTTCCAATTGTGGAATCGCGTATTGATACTCGATCAACTGCTGTTGTTCGGCTTGGACCTTCTTCGCGGCCATTTCGACATAGGCGTTTTGCGCGGCGATGGTCTCCTCTTTGACGCGGATATAAGCCACTCGCTGGGCCTCAACCGACTCGACAATCGTCTTCGCGGCTTCCAAAGCGCGTTCATTCGCGCGAAGTTGATCTCTCGCGGAATCCACTTGTTGCTGGTAGCTGAGAAACTGACCTTGCAACCGCTCGGTGTAGCCGGCATCCAGATCTTGGACCTCGACCAGGAACTGGCCCTTCACAACGTGGGCGTTCTCCCTCAGCCCCTCGCCCCAACGAATGATGCGTCCCTTGATGGGCGACTCGATGGTCTGGGTTCGCTCGCGCGGCGCATAGGCCACGACATCGCCCGTGCCGGTCACCGATTGCTGCCACGGGGCGAAGGTCATGAGCACGATGGTGATAGCCAGTGTCACTAACAACACTTTGGCGATCCGCCGGGCAATCCGCGAGGAACGAGCCAGCGACAGGGAGGGCATGAGCGATTCACTATAAGCCGCCGCCGCCAGCATCTGTTCCGCCGGACGACGAACGGGTAGGGAACGTGACGCTTCATTACTCATTCGCCGACTCCTCGCTGGGTGCCTCTTTCGTCTCGGTGGTGATCGTCGACGGCATCAGTTCCAACCGCCGACCGCAGACGGCCGCGAGTTCCTCACGACCCGTGATCAACACCAGTTTCCAAGGATGTTCCGGTCTGCAAAGCCGCGTCAAAATCTCGACTGCCTCGCGATCGGGGAACATGTCCAATACGCGATCGATGAGCAACAGACTCGGCCCTCCCGCACAGGCACGAGCCAGCATCAGCCGCCGCAATTGCGTCGAGCTCAACGGATATCCCGTGGTGATCAGCGGCGTGTCCAGTTGCTTGGGCAGGCGGAACAGATCCTCGAGCAAGCCGACATCCGCCAAGGCTCGTCGCGCATCGGCCGTCGTGATGTGTCCGCGCCCCACTCGCACGTTATCGATGATCGTACCCTCGAACACCTCGACGTCGCGTAAAAGGGCCACATAGCGCCGCAACAGTTCGGGACGCATCTCGCGAATCTCCACTCCCCCCAATGTCACTTGCCCCGAATCGGGCGTGCGTAGTCCAAACAAGAGATCCATTAGCGTGCTTTTGCCGCTGCCGCTTGGACCGGTAATCGCCAGTCGCTCGCCAGGCGAAATCGTCAGGTTGAAGTGCTCCAACACTTCACTACCGCTAGCGTTTTGACAACGGACGTCCCGAATCTCCACCTCGTCAGGTCCCTCCACAGGCATGGCAATCAATCCATTTTGAGGCTCGAGCGGCAGGTCAAACAAAGCACCGAGCTTATCAACCGACGCCAACAAATCGTAGAAGCTTTCCATGTGCTTACCCAGCTTGGCGAACGAGCCCATAATCACCGCGACGATTAGTTCGGCGGCTACTAACTGTCCCAATGTCATCTGACCTGAGATCACCAGCCACCCGCCCATTCCCAGCAAGACGGTACTCGCCAAAGCCTGCATGCCGAGCGAGAAGAGAATCTGACGTAGCAGGATGTGAAAATGCTGGGACCGTGCATGCAAGTAGTCGTAGGTTAGTTGATCCGCGCGTTCCAGCGCGTAGCGAGCCGCACCATCGTACCGAAACGCCGTGGGACAACCCGCCAAATCTTCCAGCCAAGCCGCCGTACGATACTTGGCTTTCGATTCCTTGATGCTCGTCTTGACCGCACCGCGCCCCAACACAAACACGACGATGGCGATCATGATTAACAGGATGACGTCATACCCCAGCAGCCACGGGTGATAGAAGGCCAACATCGCCATGCCGATCGGGGTGCCCAACAACAAGGCGACGCCGTCCAGTAACAGTTGCGCCGCCACCTTCTGAACGGTCACGATGTCGAAGAAACGATTCACCAGCTCGCGGGCCGCATGACCCTGCAAAGCCTCTGTCCGTACCCGTGGCAAGCGATAAGCGATATCGGCGACCACGCGAACATATAATCGTCTTTGAATAATTTCCACCACATACGTTTGCAGGGCCTTCA
>JBGTHH010000262.1:0-3841 GCA_041746275.1 Pirellulaceae bacterium
TGAGGGCCAGCCACTCGACGCCCTGCGATGCTTCACGTCTCAAGACATGCTCGAGCTCTTTCGTGCTCGCCTCACTCCACTCCGCCAACAATGCTGTCTCCTTGCCTGGCGCGCATTGCGATCCATCCTCGAATCACCAATCAGCGACTCGGCCAAGCAGGCATAATTTCCTGCAACCTTAAAACTCCTGATCTGGGCCGAAACACTATCATATCCCTGTTTCAGTTGTGGGTGGCACCGATCAGGGAGTACGTCAGAGTTAAGCTTGTGTCCGGGTACTTCATTTCCGACGCATTTAATGGCTCCAACCGATGCTCGATCGCGCGGTTGCTGCGGGGGTTTGAGAACGGATAGCGCCGCCGAAAAGAGCACTCCCTGAGAGATAGACGCAATTGATAGTTAGGAATGCCGAATTCGGCGTTACCGAGTGCTTCCTCAATTCCTTAACGCGGCGAGGCTTTTCCATTGAAGAAGGCGGAGTGCTCGATACCGCGCTCTGTGTGCCGCTTACAGCGCGATGCCGTCGCGCCGTCACCCATTGCCACTGCTAAGCACGTCCGCGATGAACTCCCGCGCAACGTCGCGCCAGTCAATATGAGCGTCCGCGAGATGCTCTTGGACGGTAGCTTCATCGCAGTACTGTAAGACGTTTCGCAGAACTCCACTCAATTCGGTCCGGGCAGACGCGGTGATGAGGCTGATGCCTTTCGACCGATCTCCACTGGGAGGGAATCGCTCCAGTGTTTGAGTCGTGATCCGAAAGCAATCGTCGTACAGCGTCTCGTTCTGTTCAATCAGGCACATGAGCGCGAACGTATCTTCGTTGAGGACGGGCATCGAAAACACGGTAGCACGACTTCAGAAGAGAACGCGAGTCGTCGTGGGTCGAAGGAGACTGCGCAATTGCCATAAGAGCTGAAGCAATGGCAGATACTGTTAGCGGCGACGGCTGCAATAAGCCACCTTGTATGCGACTTTCAGAAGTCACCCTAAGGTTGATGAGGACTATGGCCTTTCTCGAGTCGCTCTGTCGCTGCGGGGGGTGCTGGTAGTGTCCAATGGAGGCAGAATGTCCCACAGCCGTGATTAGTAGTGTAATGACGACCGATAAAACTACTGAATCGCGTGTAGTTCGACAGGGAACGACGTCCTCACAAGTCCTTTACTACACTTCACAACTCGCAGACCAAGGGATCACGTATAACGTACTGATGCAAGATTAAACTGACGTGCTACATGAGGGTATGCCACGACCAATATCATCACTCGCGATATGGCCGTCCGGACTCAAAAAGCAAAAGACGCTCACGCAATTTCTCTTTCAATTTGTCCTCAGCCAGAAGCACGGCCTGTTTCTGCCAACGTACGGCTTTGTCAAACTCTCCGTTTTCGGCGTACGCTGCCGCCAAGGTGTCAAGAATCCATCCCTGCTTATATTCTGTGAGTTCACATGCCTTCGTTGCGAGGCTAATTGCCTCTTTTCCGTCTCGCTGCGCGCCATCAGGACAAGTAGCTCGTAACCATGCCAGCCCATTGTAAGCGAAGTGATTGTTCGGCGTGAGCCGGATCACGTCGGAACAGTATTTCGCAGCAAGTGCGTATTCACCCTGCTTGTAATGTCGTTGCGCTGTATTCCACGCCGTCTCGGCGGCGGTCGCCGCGTTTGGGCTACCTGTGATCGGAACTCTCGCAACAGTGTGCGGCGATTCGAGTTGGCGAAATCGAAAGCCAGGCGGGGGTGTCGTTGTCAAGTACTTCAGGAAAGCGCTTTCATCACGTTGCAGCCTTTGGGGCGACTGTATTGGCCGTCCCGCACGAAGGAAGTAGGAATCGTCAACGTCGTGGTCGCCGATCGCGTACGGAAAGTCACGCGATGGGAGGCTGAAAATGCCGTTTCGCGAATACTTCGCTATAACTTTCCCACTGCTATCGATGTAATCCATCCGCGTGATGCTTGGATTCATGTATTCCGGCACGACATGGTCCTCAAGCGGCAACGTGAACAGAATCGCAACGGATTCTTCATCGGTGCGTAACGACCATCGAATACGTTCTCCGGTTGACGTGCCGTTATAACAACGAAACACGTTCAGGGACAAGAGGAGGATGTCCTGCCGCGCGAGATGATTGTTATAGATCGAAAATGTTCCCTTCAGAGCGCCAAAGCTAATCCCAGAACTGGCTTTGTACGCAGTCAACAGCCAGGCTGAGCCGCTATCCCAGCGATCACCGGGAGCGAGCGATAAGACCGCATACACCGCATTTGTCGGCAACCCCTTTGAACTGGACAGTTGCCAACCATAGAGTTCACCTGCTAACAACCAAGTGGCCGACACTGAAGTTGCACCTTCCGCTGCGCGATTCAACCACCGGTCCCGCGTGACGAAGCCTGGTGGAGTATTGTCGCCTAACGGAAATCGCTCCGTGGGCAGCAAGTCGAAGATGCTACCGACCGCAATATGTGCAGTAGCGAATTGAGCGCTCTCTCGATCACCGCCAACGTTGGCACCACTCTCATTGATCCACGCCGCCTTGACCGCAGTTGCGACGATTCCGTCACTTCCTTCATCGAGTTCCATCTCGATCGCATAAAGATCCTCTTTTGAATCCGATTGTTGACGGTAGTTAGTCATTGCCCAGAGCATTCGCTCTCCCACTCCACTTCCGAAAGACTTCCAGCAACGAGTGAGAGCAAGTCGGACTTGGCGATCGGAAAGCGAGTATTCACCGGAAAATGCAAGTGCTTCTTTTGCAGATCCGCTGCCGCGAATACTTGCGTACCATACAACTCCGGCGTTACGTCCAGACATCGGTCGAAAGGCGAGAAAATGCCGCCCGTCGATAGAAAGCCAGTCGTGATCAGTAACGTTGAGGGGCGCGGACAGTAACAGGGTGGTTAACACAAGCGAGTGCATGACTACAGCTCCTTTAGAACAACAGATCAGTAAACTATCTGGAGGTACAGTAACGTCCTAAATGGTGGTCAGAGTCGAAGTTCTAGCATCGGGATGCGTAGCGGCGCTTCGTGACAAAGACAACGTACAGCTGGTACCGAGATCATCCCCCGTCAAGCAAGAACTGCCTCTTACTCCTCGCATACATGCGTGAGATTATCCGGTCCAGAAAAAATTGCAAGTATTTATTTTGAATCTGTCCGCCAGTTTTGTACGATTGGGCTTCCAGCGGTTTCGGCGATGAAAGCGGGTGGTGGAGCAGCGAAATGGAGGCAATCGAGAATGTGATAGCCGAAGGGAACTGGCTCGGCCTCGTCTTCGTTGCCGCGATAGTGGCTTTCATCGGCGACGCGATGGTGCGGCAGCGGTCGATGTTGAGGCTGTGGGGCGTTCGAATTGCCACGATTGCGTTTATCGTCTTTGCCGCAAAGCGAGCACTGCAGTACGGAGATCCGGAAACCGAGGATCTTGTTGCGGCCGTCCTTCATGGGTTACTCGCGGGAGCGATTATTCTCGGACCGGCGTGGATCGCATTGGCGGGTGTTGGCTTTTGCAACGACCGTTGGGGCGAAATGCAGAAAGCTGCAAGTCGACGACGTGAGCACCGACGACTTCAACGGGAGGAGCGACAGAGGCAGCGAGAGCATAACCGCCAAGAAAGCGAGCGCGAGCGCTTTGCTCCCAAGCGGGAACTTGCGGCGAGAGCAGCCGCCGAGCAACAGCGAGTCGTCGAAGAGCAGCGTCAAATCGAGTCCCACCGTCGCGAAGACGCCCGCGTTGCTTGTGAGTTGCTCTATGCTTTTCGCGAACCCGATATCGGCGACCGGTATTCTCGCGAGCGATTTGAAGACTTCGTCCGTACCTATCTCGGCGACACTAAACCTGTC
>JBGTHH010000263.1:0-3079 GCA_041746275.1 Pirellulaceae bacterium
TTAAAGGAGCGACTCGATGCCAGGCTGGACAAGCATCAGCTCGACGAAGCAAGACGCGCAGATCTGGTCGCACAGTACTCACGGGAAACTTGGCTTGCCGATGCGGCCCGGCAAGTGGCGCGGATTCAGATTGTCACCCACACGCTTAAGGCGATTCACCCCGACGCCCGTGGCACGAACCTTTTCCGCGCGCCACACGAGTTGCCTGCGCACCGCGAAGTAGGTAGCCACGCCTTGGGCCTAAACTTCAGCAGCGACGTAGTTTGTAACGCGGCCGCTCTCGGCGTCGTCAAATTGTTGAAGCTGCAGGTGGACGGAGACACTCTGCTCGCCTGGATGCATAACCGTGATCCTGACCTACGCGCCGCATTAAGCGACGACGCCCGCAAGGCCGGCGAATGGATCGACGCCTTCATCGGGAAAACCGCCCCGCGCAGCGTAACTCCGAGTTCTCATACCTTGGCCAAGCAGCTTTATTGGCTGAGTGGTGACGATCCGGCCGACGATACCCATTTTCATTTACTCGCACCCCTATATTCGAGTTCGCTGGCGCATGCTGTCTTCCAGACGATCAGAGAAGACCTCTTCGGCGAGGCTGGTACACTCGCCCGCGAGGCGCGACGTGCGCACCGCGATCACGAGACTGGATACCACCAGTACCCTGAGTTGGCTGTACAAAAGCTCGGTGGCGCACAACCACAAAACATCAGCCAGCTAAACAATGAACGCCGCGGCAACAACTATCTTCTGGCCTCGCGGCCGCCCAGCTGGAGAGCCCGCGCCGTGAAGGCACCGCTGTTCACCGATTCTGTATTCCCGAGATTCGGCCGGATCCCGGAGGTGCGACATGCCGTGCGCGCCCTGCGTGCTTTCCTAGAAAGCAACCCGCCCCCGAGCAAGGAAACCCGCAACCGTCGCGATGGCCTTATCGATCAACTGATCGACGAACTGAGCGCCTTTGCCCATCCGCTGCACTCCATCCTCCCCGCCGGCTGGACACGCGATGCCGACTGCCAACTCGTCGAAGCGGAACGCCTTTGGCTAGATCCTGGGCGAGCGGCGACCGAAGATGCGTTTGATGCCGATTTCCATGTAGTGTGGCATCGCATGGCATGGCCCGGCGAGGTCGGACGCCGCTTCGGCAACTGGCTGAACCATGAGCTCGGGCAGACTTTGCCACTGGGTGACATCGAAGGGCGCCATTGGCGTGACGAACTTCTGCTTCACACGTCGTGGGCCGGCATGATCGACAAGCTGCGATCGCAACGCGATGGGCCCAGCCATGCGTCACGACGGAAGGTCGGGACATGAGCGGCTTACCCGAGAGCGACGGTCTGCTAATTCTGCCGCGCCTGCACGTGCAAAACGCGAACGCCATCTCCAGCCCGCTGACCCATGGTTTCCCGTCGATGACTGCGTTTCTGGGTCTAATGTGGGCGCTCGCCCGCAGGTTGGAGGGTCACGATCTGCCATTGGCGTTCGAGAGCGTTGGCGTGGTGTGTCACGAGTTCGACGAACAGATCACCAGGGGAGGCTTCAAATCGTTTCGCCTGACACGCAACCCCGTCGGCAAGGACGGCAGCAGCGCCGGTATCGTTGAGGAAGGCCGTGTGCACATAGAGATTACGCTTATCTTCGGCGTGAGCGGTGGTTTCGTCGAACTCGACATAGAAGCGAGCGACTCAATCGCGCGAACCGTCGCCCATGAACTTGCTAGTATGCGCATTGCCGGAGGTAGCGTGTTTCCCAACCACGATTTGCGAAGCCGGCCAACGCTCGTACGGTTTGGCCAGGACCCGGAGGACATCCGCGTACGCTTCCGCCATCTCCGCCGTTGTTGGTTGCCGGGTTTCGCGCTGGTGTGCCGGGATGATCTATTGCAAACCCGCCTCGACTGTTTGCGCAAGGCCGCGCCAGATGCCACTTCCCTCGACGCCATGCTTGACCTTTCGCGCATCAATTGGAGACCTCTACGGCTGGATACCGATACTGACACCGATCCCGCCGCGACTACAAAAGTCGAGTGGGCGCCTGAATCTCGGCGGGGCTGGATCGTACCGATACCTGTCGGCTTCGGTGCGCTTTCTGAGTTGCATCCCCCCGGGGCAGTGCAGAACGCCCGCGATTGCGACACCCCTTTCCGATTCGTCGAGAGCCTCTACTCCGTCGGACAATGGATCAGTCCGCATCGCTTGGACAATGCTCGTCAACTGCTCTGGTACGCAACTACAAACCCCGCTGAGGGGCATTACCGCTGTCGCAATGACTTCGCATCGCTGCAATCTGCGTGAACTCAAGTAAATAGGAATCGAACCATGACACTAAAAACCGCTTCTGTACTCGCCTTCGAACGTAAACTCGATCCGTCGGACGCACTTTTCGATGCCGGCATCTGGGATCGGCGCGACACCAAAGAAGGGTGGGAAGCCGTGTCGATCCGTGAGAAGTCTGTAAGGGGCACGATTTCCAATCGATTGAAAGCCAAGGACCAAGACCCTGCTAAGCTCGACGCGGCTATCGAGAACCCGAACCTACAGACGGTGGATGTCGCGACCTTACCTGCCAACGCAGACACCTTAAAAGTGGAGTTCACGCTGCGCGTTCTGAGCGGCGTCGGCGATCCCTCTGCCTGCAACAATTCCGATTACCGGATGAAACTGTTGGATACCGTCCGCGGTTACGTCGATACCCACGGCTTTGACGAACTCGGTCGTCGCTATGCCGTGAATCTCGCGAACGGCCGCTTTCTGTGGCGCAATCGTATCGGTGCCGAGCAGCTGGAAATTCGCGTTTCCCACTTGGTTGGCGGCGTGCCGCAGGAGATTTGGACCTTTGATGCTCTGACGATTTCGCTCCGCAGTTTCGAAGTTCCTGCCGAAGCTTCTGCCGCGCTTGGTGGTCTTGCTCGCTTGATCGTCGACGGGCTCTTGGGTAAGCAACATGTTCTGCTACAAGTTGTTGCTTTCGCCCGCATCGGTGCAGGACAGGAAGTGTTCCCATCCCAAGAGCTTATCCTTGATCGCAGTCGCGGCAAGAAAAGCAAGACCCTGTACGACGTGAACGGTATCGCGGGCCTTCA
>JBGTHH010000264.1:0-13606 GCA_041746275.1 Pirellulaceae bacterium
TGGGGATACTACATCTATAGCGTGCTGAAACAAGGGTCCATTAACTTGGCTTACGAGTCGCGGCGGATGGCCATCCCGGAAGCGAAGTACATTGGCCTGCGCAGCATCGATTTCGAGCGATGCGGCCTCTCCCAGAGCGTCACGATCAAGCTCAGCGACACCGACATCAAGCGGGCCAATCAGATTCGCAAATATCCCTGGTTCGAACACAAGAAAGCGTGGCAGAAGGAAATCGATCAGATGATGAAGAACGGCTTCAAGCTGGAAGTCGAAGCGCTGATCAGTCGAGACATCAGCTACGTCACCGAGGAATACGTCCCCGAGCGACTCGCGGAACGCGACTTTCTCGACTGATGCGCACCTCAGTCGCTCCCACTGCGTAATCGAACAGCGTTAGAGACTCCGGACTCATGGGAGCGGTTGCTTAGCGCTGTGTCCTGAACATGGCCCTTTGGGAAAGGGTTTGGCCGAACTGCACTCTTGATCGCGAGGTGGCTATGCCAATCACAATGAACGATCTGACAATCAAGCCCCAAGGCATTGACTTCGACTCGTTGCTGGCCGAGTGGTCATGGGCTATGCCGGAACCACTTCGTCCCGTCCTCCTCACTGCCATGGGAGACGCGTTTGGGCAAGGCGAATCTGGAACCGTGTACTTCATTGATATGGTTGAGGGAAACATTCAGTCGGTCGCTGAGGACGGCGACTCATTCCAGTCGTTATTGCGAAACAACCAATTTGTCACTGATCACATGTTTCCGGCACGTGTGGTCGAGTTGCGCAAAGCCGGAATAATGCTCCAACCGAAAGCAGTCTACAGCCACAAGCAGTTACTCGTACTCGGCGGAAGCGACGACATTGAAAATGTCGAAACAGTCGACGTCAGCGTTCACATCAGTATTCACGGACAGGTTCATCGTCAGGTCAAGGATCTTCCCGAGGGAACACCGATATCCGAAATTAAGATCAAATAAGTCGTCAACCTCCAAATCACCGTGAAAGACTGATTGAATTGCCCTCCGATCACCGTGCGTTCAGCGAGATTTTTCGGTCTCGTTTCAGTTCGGAATCCCTGAGCGTTAGCGACTTCGAAGAGATGTGTGAACACGAATTTCTTCGCACTGGATAGGAACTCGGGAAAGCTTCGCGTTCTAACGATTTGATTGGGATGGTGCAGTCAGTGTCGAGCGGAATTAATCCGCCGCATGGCTTGTGGACTCACGCAGCACCCTGAATAATACTCGTACTCAGGGGCACTGAGTCGGCGAGTTCATTATGCGTCCATGCAGCTTCATCGTGTGGGATCGTATCGTGTCTTTGGTTCGCCTGCTGGGCGGGATACTCATTCTCTCGTGGTCAGCCTCGCCGGTCGCGGGCCAACAGAATCCCAGCGGTCAACTTCCGATCGGCAACCTCGACAATCCGCTGGTCTTTTTGCTGCGCGATCCCGTGGTGCTGGACGATCTCAAGGCCCAGGGAGCTCAACGCGAACGGCTACGCAAATTGGGCGACGAGATCGACGGAGTGATCTGGCCAGCGCGTAATCAAACAACCGAAAAAGCGAACGAAGCTTGGCGCGAAGCCACGCGCCAAGCCGAAGTGGTCATGAACGACCTGCTCGACCGACGCCAGCAACAACGCCTTGAACAAATCAAGCTCTGGATTCAGGGAACCGCGGCCCTCGCTCGCGATGACGTTGCTGAGAAGCTCAAACTAACCCCATCCCAGCGTCGGAAACTGGGCGAAATCATGCAAGCAACACGGGAGACCGTGGAGGCCCTTCAGAAGCGAGCCAGGGAAGGTGAGCCCGTCGCCCCGCTCGAAGCCGAAGCCCGCAAAGAAAAGTTGGCCGAGCAACGTCAAGTGAACGCGGAGCTGACCCCGGCCCAACGCAACGAATGGATTCGGTTAATAGGACCCAAGATCGATGTCGCCAAGCTGGGTTATGTCAGCTTCGCGGTTCCCGCCATCGTGGGCGAACCCAACGAGTGGCTGAATACCGGTGGTCGAGTTCCCGGCCTCCAAGGACGCGTGCTGGCCGTCCATTTCTTCGCTCATGGCTGCATTAACTGCCAACGCAATTACGAACATTACCGTGGCTGGCAGGAAGCGTTCGCGGCGGAATCACAAGGCTCGGAGGGAGCAGACAACAAGCTGCTGATTGTGGGCATACATACTCCGGAAACGGCGGCCGAACACGACGTGGCTCGGCTGGAGGCCAAGGTGAAGGAAGCCGGGTTTGCCTTTCCGATCCTGGTCGACAACCAACGGCGGAACTGGAATGCCTGGGGCAATTCGATGTGGCCTTCGGTCTATCTGGTCGATCGTCAGGGCCGCATTCGGTTCTGGTGGTACGGCGAGTTGAATTGGCAAGGTCAGGAGGGAGAAAAGCAGCTCCGAGCGCGACTGCGTGAACTGCTGACGGAGGTGGGACACTGAGTACGCGCATGATGCTGAAGCCATCCCCCATCCCGCTCGGATGTTGGTTGGTTCTGACCGTATCCCTGGTCGTCGCCAGCGATGACACAATCGAAGTATCCCCGGCACATCGCGACGATCACGGTTTTCTGGTTCATAGCGTGAACTCGCCATTCCAAGCGAACTCAACTCAGATCCGAGTGCTGCCGCCAACGCGTTGGCAACAGGGACAGAGCTATCGGGTGATCTATGTCCTGCCGGTCGAAGCAGGCTTGGAAAGTCGCTATGGAGATGGCTTGTTGGAAGTTCAGAAACACCAACTGCATGATGAGCTCGACGTCATTTTTGTGGCTCCGACCTTCTCACACTTGCCGTGGTATGCCGATCATCCCATCGAGCGAGAGATTCGCCAAGAAAGCCACTTCCTGAAGGTCGTCATTCCCTTCGTCGAGCGAACGTATCCCGTGGCGACGCAACCGTCGGATCGGCTGCTGCTGGGCTTCAGCAAGTCGGGCTGGGGCGCATGGAGTTTGTTGCTCCGCCATCCAGACATGTTCGGGCGCGCGGCGGCGTGGGATGCGCCCCTGATGATGCGCGAAGTGGGACTGTACGGCACGAGCGGCATCTTCGCAACTCAGGAGCATCTCGAGACGTATCGGATCGCCGACTTATTGCGCACGAATGCCAATCGGCTACAAGGCGAGAAACGTCTGATCCTGACCGGCTACGGAAATTTTCGAGAGCATCATCGGCAGACGCGGGAGCTCCTAAATACATCAAGGATTCCGCATGAATACCAGGATGGTCCGCAACGGAATCACGACTGGCACAGCGGCTGGGTGCGTGAAGCGGCAGCGCTGCTGATGGAATAGCGTCCAGCAGCAAATCACTGAATATCTCACCGTAAGTCCGCACTGATGTCCACAGCTCCCGCGCTACCGAATTAGGGAATTGATACCGGGAATCCGTCCGATGCAGCCGCGAGCCGCTCTTGCACCAAGCGATCGATCGTTTCGGAAAGAATGGCGTCGAACCATCGACCATCATGACCTGCACGCCGCCGGGATGAAGGCTGCCTGGGTGTCCCCAACTGAGCAGTAGGCCGCGTTTTGGTTGATTGAACATCCCCGTCGGTGCCCATTTGTTGATTGGGTAGTTGCCGATGTCGATGCCAGGCATGGCCCACGCACGATAGCCCCAACCGGCCGCTCGACCATTCTGCACAGCGAACGTCGATTCAGCCATCGCGATCGTATTGCTGGTTCCGTCGGTGGCATGGCTCATGCGGCTATCGCTATTCTCGCCGAACATGCGTCGCGTCGTTGGCGATTCCAACCACCATTGGTTGCAGGTTAAATCGGAGCTCACGCTGAAATCATAGTTTGTCTTGGCACCTTGTTTGCCGCCACCTGTCTTGATTCCATACAGTCCTCCTTCTTCCAAAAATGGATCGCCGATTTCCGAGGGACACGACAACACGTGCAGTCGAGAAGAAATGATGTCGGCATTTCCGGAGTCGACAGCGTCACCCGCCAGAAAGCCGACCGCCGTCGTCGGGCTACAGCAACCATTGTTGCCGCTGGTGATATTGGCGGCACATTGGCGAAAGTCAAAGCGGTCATTAGCGGAAGTCTGTTCAATGTACGGCAACAGCAACACCAAGCCGTTTAAGTTGTGAATCACGCGTGCTCCACGCAGTGCGGGATACTGGCACCACCCGTAATCGATTCCCGCCGGTGGCAGTCGCCGCAACGCCGACTCGTAGTTCTGCAAGGCCAGACCCAGTTGCCGCATGTTGTTCGCACAGCTCGCGCGGCGAACTGATTCACGTGCGGCCTGCACCGCTGGTAATAGTAGCGCTACCAAGATCCCAATGATCGCGATGACGACCAGTAATTCCACCAGAGTAAAGCCGGACTGTGCGTGACGATGTGAGTAACGGAGCATGGTGGTATCCCTCTTTCCGAATAGTCGCCTGCTGCCCCGACATCGATCAACTTAGCGAGCGATGTTTCGGGGCTGCAATCCGCGCGAACGCCGACCTAGCGAGAATTCGGAAACTATTTGCCACAGTCGTCGGCACATTCGTTGCGATGCCTATCGATTCACGTGAAAAGTGCTTGCGAGTATTTTGCCAACCAGCTAAGCGGGATGGCAACACGATGGCGTTCAGGTAGTCTATCACGGACACCAACAGACGAAACAACGTAGCCAAGCTCGCCAGAGCTTGGGCGACACGAAGCCTATCACGGCCTTTGTATTCCCACAGACGAAACGACTGCTGTGTTACCGGAGAGCCAAGCATGATATCGAGCCATCACCCACATACATCGATCTGTTCCAGTCGTCGCGATCTGTTGCGAATGGGAGCGGGAGTCGTCGCCAGCGGGCTGGCTTGTCCGCTTTCCATCGCAATGGCGTTGGACGCGGATGATGTGGCTGGCCGACCAAAGCTGAAGATCACGTCCGTGAAGACTTTTTTGTTGCGTCATCAATTGAAGCGGCCGTTTGGTGTGTCGGTTTCCGTGCCACTGTCAAAGACTCGCGAAACTTTGCTCGTCAAAGTCGAAACCAACGAAGGTTTGGTCGGCTGGGGCGAAACGGCACCGATCTCAGGCACGCGCGGAACAATCGACGACTCGTTGGCACCTCGCTTGCTCGGTCAGAATCCGCTCGCCTATCGGCGCTTGTGGCGGGAACTTTGGGGGCCCAACTTCGGCAATGGGCTCGCCGTGGGGGCGGTCGAGACGGCCTTGAACGATGTTCGCGGTAAAGCGTTGAATCTGCCCGTTGCGGAACTGTTTGGCGGGCGGCTGCGCCAGCGTGTGCCGGTCTATGTTTCCGCCATGGAGTATACCGAGGGAGTCGACATCGAGGAGCACTATCCAGCGACTGCGGTCAAGATGGTGGAGCGGGGTTACAAGGCCATGAAGATGCGACTCGGCCGTTACTCGGTCACGCGGGAGGCCAAGGTCGCGGCCGCGGTTCGGGACGCAGTCGGCCCCGAGATCCAACTGATGGTCGATGGCAACGGGGGCTACACAATGGGCAGCGCGATTCGGATGGGACACGTCTTGAACGAGTTGGGCTTCGAGTATTTCGAGGAACCCCTGCCGCAGTCGCCCCACTACGCGGGCTACGACGAGCTGAGGCGGAAGTTGCCGCTGCCCTTGGCGGGTGGCGAAGCAGTCGACTCTCGAGGTTCCGCGAAGCAACTCATCGATCGCCGCGCGATCGACATCATCCAGCCCGATATCAGTCTTTGCGGCGGATTGGGTGAGGTGCTGTTTATCTCCGAGATGGCCGCGCTGAGCAGCATCCGCTGCCTGCCGCATTGTTGGGGCGGCGATATCCTGATCGCCGCCACGACGCATCTGCTGTCGTTAATGCACGAACCCCACTGGGGCTTGCCCACCGACACGCCGATGCTCGAACTGGATCAATCCGAGAATCCTTGGCGAGACGGCTTGGCAACCGAACAGTTCGAGATCCGCGATGGCTTCATCACTGTGCCGACAAAGCCGGGACTCGGAATTGAAGTCGATGAAGCGATCGTGCGACAGTATGCGGTGTGAGGTGAGGCTCGAGGCAGTGTGTCAGGTAGGACGCACGCGGGCGGCGAAAGCGTTTACAATGGTCGCGACGCAGGATGTGCGCCGAGGATGTGCCAGAACACGGACACCTCGGGCGGCTCGTCCCTTGCACATCGAGTCCGTACGCACTTTACCGTCAGGAGCCATCGATGAAACCGAATGTTGTCGAAGAACCGTTGTCACGCCGGAATCTGTTAAAGGTGGCGGCACTGGGTGCGGTGGGGTTGGCTGCGCCACATCTGGGGATGACCTCCACACGGATGAATTCCACGCAGGCCGCCACCGCGCCGATCTCCGATAAATGGTTTCGCATCCTCGAAATCAAACGCACGACCGTGCAACTTCCCTATCGCGAAACGCCCGGTCGCAACATGGCTCGCGAGCTGCCTCACTGGGCCTGGACGGAAGTGATCGAGGTCGAGTTGTCCTCGGGGCGCAGCGGCTTTGGCGAGACGTTGTTGTATTACACTTGGGGCGTCACCGAGGACGAAGACATTCGACGCGCGTTGGGACGCAACGCCATCGAGATGATGTGGGACGACGAATTGGGCGCGGGCTTGCAAATCGCGTTGTTCGACGCCGTGGCCAAGACCGCGGATGTCCCGATCCACGCGTTGTTGGGCCCCAAGGTCCACGACAAGACGCCCGTCAGCTGGTGGAACATCGACACCACAGTCGAGGATATGGCGGCGGAGTGTGCCGAGGCCTATCAGCAAGGATATCGCTCGTACAAGTCCAAGGGACGGCCATGGTTTGACGTATGGGCACAAATGGAGGCGGTTTCCCAAGCGGTCCCCGCCTCGTTCCAGGTCGCGTTGGACTTCAATGACACCTTGCTCGACGCCGAGCGCGGGATTCCCATCCTCAAGGAATTGGAGCAGTATCCCCAAGTGTCCATCTGGGAGACGCCGATCTTTCAAACCGACATCGCTGGCAATCAAGCCATCCGTCGTGACTGTCGCGCCCCCGTGGCCATGCACTATGGCACACCCGATCCATTGGTCGCGATCAAGGAAGATATCTGTGATGGCTTTGTGGTTGGTCGCGGCGCGAAGCGGTTGATGAATGCCGCCGCGGTCGCCACCATGGCCGACAAACCGTTTTGGTTGCAGTTGGTGGGCACGGGGATCACCGCCGCCTGGTCGCTGCAATTTGGCGGAGCATTGAGCCACGCCACGTGGCCCGCCGTGAATTGCCATCAGCTTTACCAGCACACCTTGTTGACCGACCCGATCAGAGTGGAAGAGGGAATGGCCGTGGTGCCCGATCGTCCCGGGCTGGGGTTTGAGTTGGATCGCGACGCGCTGGAGCGTTTCCGCGTCGACAAACCCCTTTCCCGACCGGAGCCACCTCGGTTGATGGAGACGAGTTGGCCAGATGGTCGTCGCATGTACATCGCGAACAACGGCAAAGTGAACTTCATGCTCACTGCCGGACAGGAGGGCAAGATCCCCTATTTTGAACGCGGCGTGAACACGCGGCTACTGCCAGACGATGGCACCGCGCGTTGGAAAGAGCTTTACGCACTCGCACGAACAAACCCGCATTTTGTCAAAGATTGACGACCTCGATCCAGTTTGACCAGAATCGCCACAATCTTTGTGTTTTCCCTGCACGATAATCCGTCGAGGTCCCACTAAGTATCTGTCCGACCGACGTCGCATGCATGCCCCGGAACGCGTTGGATGTTCCCGAGTTTTTTCCTGGATCACATCCTGAATGAGGATCATGTCATGTTACGAATGCTTGGTGGCGGAATACTGATGGGATTATGCTTGATGAGCGGAGCGAGGGGCTCCGAAGAGTTGGCCCAACGTTGCGCCCAACAGGTGCAACAAACGATCGAGCGAGCGACAATCGCGGCGGCGGAGGAAACTCGCGAGTGCGTTCGTCAAATTGTCGAGTTGCAACGGCAAGGACGGCATGAAGCGGCCATCCAAGTGGCTCGTGAGTGCCTGCGCAGGGCCACGGCTCGTACGGAAAACGCCGCGGCCTATGTCAACCAGATCTGCGATCGTTGTATCGCCGAACTTTTAGATCGTGGTGAACCCATGTTAGCGCGAAGAATCGATCAACTGTGCGATGAAGCCATTGCCACGTTGCGATCGATACTGCAGCGCCAACGCGAAGCGATTCTCGAGGCTCTCCAGTACTGACGCTCAGGTCGTCATGACGATCAACGGCTCAACCCCGCGAACACCGGGCGCGCTATCGACGAGCGCGACTCGGTGTTCCGCTGCGCACACATCGCCTGAGCACGTCTCCCCTCCGGCAACCGTTGACCTCGACCTAGTACACCGACTGATCGCACGGGAGGAAGCGGCCTGGCGGGAGTTACTGGCGACCTATCGCCCGGCGATCGTGCGCGGCGCAACTCAAGGATTTGCCGAACTTCAAATCACTCCAACCGAAGCTCGCCTCGAGGAAGTGGGGGCCGAGGTGGTATTCACGCTGCTGCGAAACGATTGCGCCGCGTTAAGAAGCTTTCAGGGCCGCAGCACCCTGGCGACTTGGTTGACGGTGATCAGCCGACGAGTCTGCCGGGCGATGCAGTTAAAACACGAGCGAATCGGCTCGGCGCGCGCCATCAACACGGAGAACTTCGATTGGAATGCGATTCCCGCGCGGCACTCATCCCAGGAACTCGCCGAGGACCTGCAATGTGAACTACGCGTCTTGCGGAACTGCGTGGCCCGACTCGCGGCCGCGGACCAAGTCATCCTGGAACTCTGTTTTATGAAAGGGCTCTCGTATCAAGCGATGGCGGACGCCTTGGGTATCAAGACCAACACGGTGGGACCGAAGTTGACGCGCGCTCGGCAGCGTCTGCGTCGACTGGTCGTCCTGGAACAACAAGCGGCGGGATCCCACCCCGCTTCCCCATCGGACCCGAGAAAGAACGAACATGGATCCACGCAGTAAACAAGTGCTGGACCTGCTTCGATTACTCGACAGGTCCTTGGTGGAAGTCGACGAGCAGGCTTTGCGACAACGCATCGCCCACGAACCCGCGCTACGCGGTCGCGTCACTCAGTTGGGCATGGCGCTCGACGAACTTCAGTCCGAAGATCAGGCGACGGTGGTGCCCGATGAGATCTGGGCGACTGCGGAACAGGAAGCCGCCATCCTGGATCGTCAGGCAGTAACGGCGATCGACGAACCCTCTCTTCCGCGAGTCGATCGTCGAAACTCGACGAATGGGCTCGATGAACGCGAGTCATCCGCGCGGACGGACGCTGTCGCGCGAGGTATGTGGCATGCCCTCAGCCAGGAATTTTCTCGACACTCGGATGCTTCGACGAATCCGGCGAGTGGCAGTGCCCATTTCGCTTCACCAACCGAGATCCAGATCGCGGCCGAGCTTCCTCGACAAAGAATACAACCGCGTCGTCGTGTTTGGCTGCAGCGAATCGCGACGCTCGCCGCTGTCGTGGCCTTTACTTGGTTGGCCTCCAAGTTCCTGATTCGTCCAGCAACCGAGCCTCTTCCGCCGTTACCCGAACTCGCTCGCGAGAGCGTCGAGCCAACCATACCAGACGATTCCTCGGATTCCCCGCTCGTGCCGCCGCGCGACGTGGTGCGGGACGATCCCTTGCCGCCAATCAATGAACCTCCGCGTGATCAGCTTCCCGAACTTGTGGACCGTTCAAATGAGCGCCCGCCCTCCGCGATCGATAGGATTCCCGATGCCGAACCGCTGCGTCCGCGTCCGCGTCCGCAACCACCTCAAGTCGCGCTGTCACCGATTCCTCAACCACTTCGTTGGCAGCGCATTAGCGGGATTGTTGTCGGCCTACCCAAGGGCTCGGACTATTGGGAACCGGTCCAAGTCGCGACATCCGACAACGCCAACTCGGCCACCGATTACGAAGAGGTTCGCGCTTTAGGCAATAGTTGGGGGGAAGCACGCACGGCGACGGGAATTCGTGTCGTCCTGGGTCCGCAAGCCTCGGCTCATATCGAGATTACCCAACACGACGTGCTCACGGTCGAGTTGGAGGTTCGACGCGGCAAGGTAGGGCTGAGTGAATTGCCGGCGCTCACGGAAGTCCGGCTCCCGCACCAACACGCCAGCACGGTCTGGCAAGTCGCTCAAAACGACACCTCCTTGGCCGTGGACGCGGAGGAATCGTCGGCCGAATTATGGTTAGTGCAGGGAACGATTCAAGACTATGGTCAAACGTTCTCTGGCTCGCTGAAGCTGTCGCTGCGAGACGGAGACTGGACCACCGCTCAACTGACCAACAGACTACCTTGGCTGACTCGACCACCGAGCCTGACCGCGGCCGAGCGGCAACTCGCCAACATCGCGCTGCAAGAACGTGACGTCGTCGCGGGACTGTTGGCTCGTCGCACTGGCCTGAACGACTTTCAAGCTCAACTAGCGGCCCAATGGTGTTTCGACATCGATGCTGTGCGCGCCATTCCGTTGGCTTTAATGTCGCCGGCGGCGGGACAGCGCAAGACCGCGGCCTTGTGGTTGGTCGATCCCGCGCGCGAGCCCGACGAGTTGCGTCGCGTGTTGGTCGAGATCCAGGCGATCTTGGGCGCATCGACCTGTGCCGTGCCCCGCTGGATCATGGTGGTGCGTGGAGAGGCACCTGTGTCCCGCACGCTGGTTGACAACATGTTGGTTGGTTTACGCCCGACCGAATTGCTGTTCGTTCGCGAGATGGCGGTCGCTTCGTTAGCGCAGCTTTCTGGACAGAACTTCCCGGCTTACAACCCTCAGGCACCTGATCGGCCGGGAATCAACCAAGTGACCGCTGCAACGCAAGCGTGGCGGAATCGCCTGCCGTAGCAACGCTCACGAAATATCTTCCCCGTTTTTCCCAGCGATCATCACGGCGGAGCGTGATGGCTACATTAGATTTGAGGAAGTTATTTCGTGAGCGTCGCTAGCTGGTCGCGACGTCACACGGCACGATATACTCTCGTTGCCATGCTGCCTGCGGAACCACCTTCAGATCCTGATTCTCGTCTTGATGCGTCGACCGACGTATCACCGCCTCCGACGCGTGTTCGGTACGTAGTCACGACGTGGTTGTGCGTGGCGGCCGTACTGGCCTATCTATGCCGCAACAGTTTGATGGTGGCGGAGAAGGGCTTGCGGGAGGATCTCGGGATCACGGAAGACCAGATGGGCTTCATTCTCGGCCCGGCTTTCTTTTGGACCTACGCGTTGTCTCAGATCCCCACGGCCTGGCTGGGCGAGCGATTCGGTTCGCGCCGTTGCCTGCCCGCCTTTGCCATTGCTTGGTCGGTCTCGACCGCCGTCATCGGCTTCGCGACGGGATTCTATCTGCTGATTGCCAGCCGCGTCGCCAATGGGATCGGCCAAGCCGGCATCTTTCCTTGCGCGACGCGCACGATCGCCATTTGGCATCCGCAAACCAGCCGCGCCTCGGCGAGCGGCCTGTTGAGTGCCGCTATGTCGATCGGCGGTGCGTTGGCAGCCGCGCTGACCGGTTACCTGTTAGGTTATCTGCCGGCCACAGTGATCTTCGTGCTCTTTGCCATTCCAGGTTTACTGTGGGCTGGCGGTTTTTGGCTGTGGTATCGCGAGTATCCGATCGAACATGCCGCGGTGAACGACGCGGAGCGAACGCTCATCGCTGAAAGTCGACCAGCGGCCTCGGCCGCGACGCGGGAATCGTTCGATGCCAAGATGTGGCTGCAACTATCGACCAGTCCGGCGGCTTGGTTGATTTGTGGCCAGCAGTTTTTCCGCGCGGGAGGCTACGCTTTTTTCGCTAGTTGGTTCGCGACGTATTTGATGGAGACTCGGCACGTCTCGACCGCCGCGTCGGGAGTGTTGACGGCCCTGCCGCTGTTGGCTACGGTGGCTGGTTCGACGCTGGGAGGCATGACCTCGGATGCCGTCTTCCGCGCCACGCGCAGCCTCGCGTGGGCTCGCAAGGGTGTGGCGGGGGGCAGTCTCGCACTGTGTGCCGTGCTGGTCTTCTCGGCCTACTTCGTCAACCATCCGACGATGGCCGTGGGTGTCATCAGTTGCGGAGCGTTCTTGGCGGCGGTCGCGGGGCCTTGTGCCTACACGGTGACGATGGACATGGGTGGCAAGCACCTCGCCCCGTTGTTCAGCACCATGAACATGATCGGCAACTTCGGTGCGGGATTACTCCCTTGGATCGTCCCGAAATTTCGAGTCTGGATCAACCAGACGCCGGAGCTTTTGGACTTCTGCGGCGGCAACAGTTGGAACGCCGTGCTAGTCTTGTTCGCCGTGACGTATTTCGGCGCGGCCGTCTGCTGGATGTTGTTGAACACAGAAGGTACGGTATTTGATCAATCTTTATGGAGAGGTCCCGTTGAACATGATCCGCTACGTTGATGCACCACACAGCTTGATCCGGGCCGCCGTGGCTCGCGGCGACGTCACGCCCCCAGTCGGCATCTATCATCGGATGTGGGGTGCCGCGGTGCATGATCGTTCCACGGGCATTCATCGTCCGTTGACCGCGACCGTTTTGTATCTCGCTCCGCGCGAAGCCGAACACACCGCAGCACCACAAATCGTGATCGCGCTCGACCATTGCCTGCTCTGGGCCGCCGAAATGCAGACGCTGCTCGAACAAGTCAGCACGCAAGCCGATGTGGATCGCGACGCCTTGACGGTCTTCTTCTCACACACCCACGCGGCGGGCCTGATGGGCCTCGAGCGGCAAGAACTGCCCGGAGGTGATCTCATCCCAAGTTATCTCGATCACGTGGCAACCGAAATCGCGCGTCTGGTGACTCAGGCCCACGCCGAACTGCAACCCGCGATCGTGGTCTATGGCAGCGGACGCTGTGACTTGGCCACGAATCGCGATTATTTCGACGACGAACTGGGAACCTATGTCTGTGGCTTCAATCCCGATGGACCCGTCGACGATACCGTGATCGTGGCGCGGATCGAGAGTGAAACCGGCACCACACTTGGAACGATGGTGAACTACGCTTGCCATCCGACAACACTGGCTTGGGACAACACGCTGATCAGTCCCGACTATTTGGGTGCGATGCGGGAGGTGGTCGAAGGGGCTACCAACGCTCCTTGCTTTTTCATTCAGGGAGCGTCAGGTGATATCGGACCGCGCGAAGGCTTTGTGGGAGACACCGCCGTGGCGGATCGTAACGGAAGGCAGTTGGGCCACGCCGTGCTCTCCGCACTCGCGGGCGTTCCTCCCGCTTGCCAGCGATTTACGTACGCGGGGCCCGTCGTTTCGGGAGCGACGATCGGCACGTGGCGATACACCGCGGCTCCTCCCGAGCGTCTGGAACAAGCCTCGGTCTGGCGCGAACGGATCTGCGAAGTTGAACTGTCGTTTCGCACCGACTTGCCTCAACGCGAGCAACTGGAACAGGATCGCGCGCACTGGACCGCCGCGGAGCAGACTGCTCGCGAAGCGGGTGACGAACCACAAGCTCGCGAGGCCCGCGCGATGATCGAACGCGCCACGCGACGCTTGACGCGCGTCGAGCACTTGCCGCAGGCCGAGACGTTCACTTACCGTGCAAGCGTTTGGCGGATGGGAGATGCCGTCTGGTTGCCGTTGGATGGCGAACACTATAACGTCTTGCAACGCGAGTTA
>JBGTHH010000265.1:0-1794 GCA_041746275.1 Pirellulaceae bacterium
CACACGTCCAATCGTGGCTGAAAAAGAACATTCAAGCGGGCATTCACGTCGCTCGCGGCGAGGACTTATCGGAGCCCGGCGACGGAACAAAACTTGCGCAAATTGAAATCGCCACAACCCCAACTTTTTGACAGCCCAGCGTTAGCCCCGGTTTTTCGCGACGGAACTGGTTGGAGTACAGCCTTCAGGCTGCCAATTACCGGCTAAAGCCGGAACTCCAACCATAAAACTTCGAATTGACAGACCACTAGCGTATCCTCGCAAGGTTCAACGAAGCGAAAAACGTCCAGTAGCCGAACTTGTGATCGCGGGCGCACAGTGCGACCGAGGGGTGCGATGCGGGCAATGAGTACAAATGTCGGCAACGCACGTTGTATTCGCCTTGAGACCTGTTGTTTAATGATGTTGGGGCGTCGAAGGAGCCACGAGTAAATCTTGGCAAAGGATGTAAACGATGACCGCTACTGCCCACCCGATCGAGATTCTATTGGTCGAGGATAACCCTTTGGACGCACGATTGTTGCAGGAGGTCTTCAGTCTCCGAGACATTACCTATCACGTGCATGTGGTTCCAGACGGTGAACGGGCGCTTGCGTTCCTGTACCGTGGAGTTGAATACGCTGATGCTCCACGCCCCGATGTGGTCTTGTTGGACCTCCACCTACCGGAAATGACCGGCTTTGAGGTGTTGGCCGCCATCAAGCAGCACGCGCATCTCAAGGATATCCCGGTCATCGTGCTCACGGGCTCGACCGACGAGGCCGATGCGCGTCGCGCCATGGAACTACAAGCCAACTTCTATCTCAACAAACCGAACGACGCCGGTGGATTCGCGGACGTGGCCGACACTGTCGACGGTCTCTGTGTTCAGAAGATCGAAGCGTTGCGTTAAGTCGGGGATGCGTCGCTTTGCGATCCGGCCCACAACGCCTACGTAAATTCATGGTGCGTCGGCTTCATGACCAGCTCGGTCACGTGGGCGCGAGGCGGCAAGGCGGCAATGGCCACGATCACATCGCCGAAATCCTCGGGTTGCAGGATCGCGGCCTTGTGTTCGGCGCTAACGGGTTGGGGCCGATTGTCGAGGATGGGCGTGTTCACTTCGCCAGGATAGACGGTGGTCACGCGAATCCCCTCGCGCCCCACTTCGTTGCCGACGGCGGTGCCCAGGGCGGCCATGGCGAATTTCGAAGCGGCATAGGCCACGCCCCCCAGGGCCGAGGCTCGCAGGCCCGCGATGGACGACACGTTGATAATCAGCCCATCGCGGCGCTCACGCATCTGAGGCAACACGGCATACATGCAGTTGTAGGCACCCGTGGCGTTGATGCGGATGACTTGATCCCACTGCTCGGGAGTCATATCCGACATCTTGCGCGTCTTGATGTTCATGCCCGCCGAGTTCACCAGGATATCGATGCGTCCCAATTGGGCCGTGGCCCAGTCAATCAACTGCTGCACACTCTCTCGATCGCCGACGTCTGCCGACCGGTACAGCAGTGGTGTCGTCGTCGCGGCCGCCTCGACGGCTTGCCGCAAGATCTCTTCTCGTCGCCCGCTGATCGCGACTTGGCAACCGGCTGCGGCCAAAGCCTTGGCGATGCCGTAGCCAATTCCCGTTCCACCACCCACCACTAACGCGGTTTTGCCTTGCAGATTCATCGTCACTCAACCTTTCACTGTCGGATGGGTCGTCGAGGGAAATTCGCCATGCGCGTCGCTTGGTTCCCATTTGTACGGAACCATCTTTCCAGAGCAAGAGGGCACGTGGTTGCGTAGCCGTTCGCCTTGGCG
>JBGTHH010000266.1:0-3041 GCA_041746275.1 Pirellulaceae bacterium
GAGGTGGGGTTGGCACCCACCTTGCAAGGCGAAGTGCTCCGCATCGATTGTGATGGGGCGCGGAAGTGGCTTTGCACGGGAGGCAGCTATCTCGGCTCGACGCCCAGCCTGTCGATCAATACCCAGTTTCAAGGGCTCAAAGGCCTCTTCACGGGCGAGTCGGTGTCGTTTGTCGAAGTCGGGGGAGTAGGGCAGTTGCTGGTCAGCGCATTCGGACGCATCAATGTGATGGAGGTCCACGGTGCCTTAACCGTCGATACGGGGCACGTCGTGGCGTTCGAAGACTCGCTCAGCTACACGCCGGGAAAGGCCTCCAGCAGTTGGCTGCAATCCTTTCTTTCCGGTGAAGGCATCGTGCTCAAGTTCACCGGACACGGAAAGATTTACGTGCAGAGCCACAACCCCGGTGGGTTTGGTCGCACATTCGGTTCCAAGTTGCCGCCCCGAGATTAATCATGCAATACGAAATCCAAGCGCAGCCGAGTTTCAGCCTGCTCGAAGTGCAACTCAGCCCCGGTGAGCAAATCGTCTCGGAGGCCGGAGCGATGGCCTGGATGTCCGAGAACATCAAGGCCTCGACCTCGACGCGCGGCGGCCTGTTGGCCGGACTGAAGCGCGCGGTCCTCTCGGGCGAGAGCTTCTTTCAGAACACCTATCAAGCGGAAGGGGGCCCGGGATTGATCGGTCTGGCTCCCGGCATCATGGGAGACATCGTCCCTTACGAAATGCAGCAGGGCGAGTTGTTGCTCGAAAAGTCCGCGTATCTAGCCTCCACCCCCGACGTTCACTGCGACAGCAAGTTCCAAGGGCTCAAGGGGCTCTTTAGCGAGGGCTTGTTTGTGCTTCGCGTGACCGGAACGGGAACGCTGTTCTTTAACGCGTACGGCGACATCGAGCCGGTCCAGGTGAACGGAACGTATGTGGTCGACAACGGCTACGCGGTGGCTTGGGAACCTTCGCTGCAGTACCAAGTGACACGCTCGCGCAAGATCCGCTCGTTCCTCTTCTCCGATCAGCTTCTCATGCGGTTCCACGGCCACGGCCGTTTGTGGGTTCAGTCCCGCAGTCCCCGCTCCTTGGCCAGTTGGGTGCATCCCTTCCGGCCCAAGAAGCAAAAGCAAAAGTAAAAGTAAAAGTAAACCACACCACCACACCACCAAACCACCAAACCATGTCACCACGGAGCGATAGAAGATGAGTAATTCAGGTACGAATTGGCGATGGCTCCGGACGGCATTTGTGGTGGTCATGTTGGTCGTGGCTGGTGTGAGTTGGTTCGGGCGCAAGTCGATGCTGGGAACCAAGCTAAAAATCAGCGATTTGGAAACCGTCAACTACTCGGGAAACGCGACCGAACAAGACGCACGGTCACTCGGCCAATCGCTCCAGCAAATTGGTTTCTTTGACGGACAAGTCGCGAAAGATGTGCTGTTCAAGAAGGGAGACGAGGGGATCGTCGTCTCGTTTGTTTTACAGAGTGGAAAATGGAACGACCCGGGAATTGTCGATGGATTCGAGGTGTTTGGCCGACGGATCGCTCCGTCCGTCGGCGGACCTCCGTTAACCGTGCATCTTATCGACGACAAACTGAATACGAAGGAGACTCTCTCGATTACGATTGCCGAGCATTGGTTGGAATTCTCAGAACAAGAGACGGTGATCTATTTTTCCAACGTGACCGAGGACGAAGCACGGACACTGGGCCAAGCCTTGCATGACATTGGCTACTTCGACGATAGCGCTCCGGCGATGGTGATGTTGGAAAAGTCGAACGAGGATTTCACCGTGTCGTTTCTCGTTCCGGATGGCACGTGGGACAGCCAGGAGCAGATCGACATCTTTGAAGGGATGGGCCGTCAGATCGCGCCGACGTTGGGAGTCAACCAATTGACCGTGCAGTTAGTGGATGTCAATCGCGTAAATAAGCTCGCCATGACGATTGACTGAGTTTTCTATCCCAGCACGACGGAAGAGTCGGCGAACCAGATGTAGATGGCCAACACGAACACGACGAGCCCCAGGCCCCACGGCCAAGCCCAGCGCCACGGCGTCAGATCGACAGCTCCCGAATTCTTCTGCACCCACGTGACGTTCGTCGGTGCCAGTCGACCGACGATGAGCATCATGGTCACCAGCACGACGAAGACGAGTCCCAGAAAATGAAACTCGTGTAGCTGGCTGACATAACTGGCGAAGACGGGGACAAAATAGCCTAGTGCAATCGCGGTGAAGCCCACGAGCAGTGCCAGCTTCGCCGCGATGGCGGGGACGCGTTTCGAGACTAGGCCGACCAGCATTACCGAGAAAATAGGAATGAAGTACAGTCCGTTCATTTTCTGAAGGTAGCCGAAGATGCTGTCCTGTCCGGCCAGCAAGGGAGCGACCGACATGGACGTGATGGCGATCACGCAGCCAAAGAGCTTGCCGGAACGGATGACTTGCGTTTCGCTCGCGTGGGGATGGAGCAGTTGTTGATAGACCCCCAAGCTAAATAGCGTCGCGGTGCTGTTGAGGGCCGAGTTGAACGAGCTCAGGATCGCTCCCACAATCACCGCCGCGAAGAATCCGGCCAACGGCGCAGGCAACACATCTTGGACCAGTTGTCCATAAGCGTGGTCCGGTCGCAGGCCGGTGGTGCTGTAGAGATGAAACGCGATGATGCCTGGCAAGACTAAGATTAACGGCGCCAAAACCTTCAACGTGCCAGCCAACAGCACACCGCGCTGACCCTCGGCCAAGCTGCTGGCTCCCAGCGTGCGCTGAATGATCTGCTGATTCGTGGTCCAGTAAAACAAGTTCAGCAATAACACGCCGCTAAACAAGGTGCTGAAGGGAACGGATTGTGTGGGCCCGCCCAGGGAGTTGAATTTCTCGGGATGAGCCGCGTGCAGTTCCGACAAAGCGGCGAAGATCCCGTCGCTGTTCACCGCCCGCAATCCGAAGTAGACGATCAGCACGCCACCCACCAGTAAGCCAAAGCCATTGATGGTGTCGGAGATCGCGACCGTCCGCAGACCGCCAAAGATGGCGTACAGCGAACC
>JBGTHH010000267.1:0-7375 GCA_041746275.1 Pirellulaceae bacterium
GAAATAGTGCGGTTGGCGGTGTTTCGATCGATGTCGAAGGCGTTGTCGGGCCGCCCAGTGACAGCGGGCGTCGTCTGTATCTGGAACAACTTCGCAACGAAGTAAAGTCCGCTGAAGGTCCGCTGAATACGCCGGTCGAACTGCGGATGGTGTCGCTACGAGGTTTGGAAGCTGCTTGCGAAGACGCCGTGAAGAACAATCTGGGACAATTACCGGATGAAGTGAAATTCCTGGCCGGACTCCAGCGAATTCAGTACGTGTTTGTCTATCCCGAAGAGAATGATATCGTCCTCGCGGGACCAGGCGAAGGTTGGCGCGTCAACGACGATGCAACGGTGGTTGGGATCACGACGGGACGTCCCGTTTTGCACTTGGACGATTTTCTGGTCGCGATGCGAACGGTTCACGAAGCCCGTCGCGGCGGCATTACCGTTTCGATCGATCCTACTGCCGAGGGTACTCGGAATTTGCAAGAGCTGTTCGATGCACACCGGGGCCGCCCGCTGAATCCAACACCGCAATTCGAGGCAGCGGCCAAGCAGGCGTTCGGTGCACAGATGGTGACTCTGACAGGCGTACCGGAAACGAGTCATTTTGCCCGCGTCTTGGTCGCCGCCGATTATCGAATGAAGCGGCTAGCGATGAACCTGGAAAAATCGCCGGTTCGCGGATTCGGCAGCTATCTCGAGATGATCAAGAACGGTCGCGTGGCGGGCGACATGAACCCGCGCTGGTGGATGGCCTGCAACTACGATCCGATGGCGGCGAGCGACGACAAACTTGCGTGGGAACTTCGTGGCCCCGGTGTCAAGGTGATGACCGAGGACGAGTTTGTTACTGCGGACGGCACTCGTTCCGCAACCGGTAAAACAAGCGCCGCTGCCAAACGCTGGGCCGACAACATGACCGACAAGTACGACGAGCTGTCCGCCGCCGATCCCGTGTTTGGCGAATTGCGAAACTTGATGGACATGTGCGTCGTATCCGCGTTGATCGAGAAAGAACGTCTGTGCGAAGTCGCGGGGTGCGGCTTGCCGCTGCTCACCAGCGCGTCGTCGGAACTTGCTGTAGCCGAGTGGAATGCCGCCAAAAAGATCGCGCCCGAGATCAGCTTCCTCCGAGCCCGCAACTCGTGGATCGTGACGGCATCCGGTGGCGTTCAAATCGAATCGTGGCAAGTCGCCAGTCGTACCGACACCGATTCAAATGTGAGCGTAGTTCGCAAGCGAGCGGCCCCCGTTAGCAAATCGCTGTGGTGGCAATAGGAAGAAGAAAAGCTTTGTCCTCGCGATGAGGAACGCCGCACACCTCGACTCCCTAGTCATCGTGAATCGGGTCGACCGACGAACAACGGTTGAGCCACTCAAATCCTCGCCGCCGAGCCGACACCGCACGAATGCCGCAGGTTTGTCTATGCCAGCCTCCCCAGTCGCTTTAATCGCAAAAGAAAAAGCCGACTTGCGACGAATCGCAAATCGGCTTTAAGTGGAGGCGGCGGGAATCGAACCCGCGTCCCGAGACATTTCCATGCATGCTTCTACGTGTGTAGTCAGTTCTTTGATTGTCGAACGATCAAGCGCCAACCGACAGGCTATCGATCATCCCATCCGAGAACTTGGATTTGCCTTAAGCGTACTCGACATGACTTAAGACTAGCCGGAATTGTGACCGACTTTTAGGACTCTCCGGCGAAGTCCCGCAGTCGGGGCTACGTGCTACGCAGCCAGTGCAAGATTTGCATCTGCAACTAACATTGTGATCAGCTTTTAACGTGGCCCACTGATCAACCACGACACGCCACCTACACTTCAGACTATCCGGTCGAATCCAGTTCGCCCCCTGTCGGCAGTTGTCTAATCATACTCCCGTCGACCTGCCGAAAACAGATGCCTAGCCGCGCAAGCTGGATTCGGAGGGCGTTTTTCACGGAAAGCGACTGCCCGAGATCGCCCAAGTTACGTAGCCGGCTGTCATGTTCCCAACTAGGATCTGTTATTGATGCCAGCACTCGCGAAGTACTATAGGGTTATGAGCAGCAGCGGCAACGAACCGTCGGTCATCCGTCCCCAGCAGGCTCCACGATCGGTTCGTGTGGTCAACTGGCCTTTGCGCGACGGCGGCTGGAAAGCATGGGGCATGTTGTTCGCGTTAGGATTGATCTCCGCTGCGGCGGGGGGCGTCGCGGAGAGCGGTGCTATGGGCGGAGTCTGCTTTGTCGCTTTGGCCACGGCCGCTTGGCGGCTTTGGATTCCCGTAACCTTCGACATCCGTTCGCGCGGCGTGATCTATACGGTCCTCGGCCGTTCGCGGCAGATTCCTTGGACCTACATCGCCGGACACGAGATCACCCGGCATGGCTTGCGCTTGTTCGCGGAAGACAAAACCGCCCCCTGGTCGGTCCTGCGCAGTCTCTACATACGCTGGAACGGTCAGCGCGCGGCGATCTTGGAAGTCGTGGCGTTTTACAGCAACACGCGAGTTTCCGTAGCCTCGACGCGAACCTTTTCCACCGAATCGCTGGACGACTCGGCGGAGTAAACGTCCTCGCATATCCTGGAATGGTCGCTTTACGCGCGGCCCGAATTGCCTTCGCAGGTCGCGATTTCCGTGAATCCGCTGCGATCGCAATTCATCTTGTCGACCACCGGGCTTGCGGTTACAACACCCTCGCCGTCCCAGGAGATCTTATCATGTTGGGGTGCTTAGGACGGTGGGGACCGGTAGGACTCAATCGTTGCTAGCGACAGGACCCGCATCGTGGGTACAAGTGTTTCAATTTAACCGTCCCATTCTGCCGATGAGATAGATAATTGACTGACTTTCGTTTCGAACCGCAGGAGAGCGACGTCCTATGACTCAGATACATCCTTCGGCGGTAATCGGCACCCACGTGGAATTGGGGACGAACGTGACGATCGGCCCGTTCTGCAGCATCGAGGACGACGTGCTGATTGGGGATAACTGTTATTTGGAAGGTCGCGTGACGATCAAGTCGGGGACCGCCCTGGGAGCGGACAATGAAGTGGCCGAAGGTGCGGTGCTCGGCGGCAAGCCCCAGCACTTACGCGCCGGAGCGTCGATCGGCAAGTTGCTGATCGGCAACGGGAATCGCATTCGCGAAAACGTGACCATCCATCGCGCCCTCGATCCCATGGCCTGCACGACCCTTGGGGATGGCAACATGATCATGGTGAACGCTCACATCGCTCATGATTGCCAGATTGGAAATCACACGGTGATCGTGAACAACGTGATGCTCGCCGGACACATCACGATCGGGGATCGCGTCTATTTTGGCGGTGCCGCCGGTGTCCATCAATTCTGTCGCATTGGCCGGTTGGCGATGATTGGCGGGCAATCGCACATCAGCCAGGACGTCCCTCCGTTTGTGACCGTCGACGGCATCTCGAACCATATTGTCGGCTTGAATTTGGTCGGCCTGCGACGTGCCGGATGCACGCGGGACGAGATCAACGAATTGAAGGCCGCCTATCGCGTGATCTATCGCAGTGGTTTGTTGTGGAGCGATGCGCTGGAGGTCTTGAAGAACACGTTCAAAACCGGCCCCGCTGCGGAATTTCACCCATTCCTTTCCGCGGGAGAACGCGGGTTTGTGCGCGAGCGGAGAACGACGTTAGGCACGACGATTCGCATCGCCGAGCCGACGCTGAATCAAGAACCGCTCCGCAAAGCGGGGTAACCCGGTCGCTCGCGTCACTTCTTGCCGAGTCGTCGCTGTGCGGCGAAGAAGTTGCTGAGGATCTCGCCGCAAGGCTGAGCCAATACGCCCGCCACGACTTCCGCGCGATGATTCAGCCGAGCGTCTTCCAGCAGGTGAAATAGCGAATGGACCGCGCCGGCCTTGGGATCGCTGGCTCCAAACACGACGAGTGGGATGCGGGCCTGCAGGATCGCCCCCGCGCACATCGGACAAGGTTCGAGCGTGACGTACAGTCGACATTGATCAAGTCGCCAACCACCGACCGCTTCAGCCGCCTGGGTGATGGCGATCATCTCGGCGTGAGCGGTTGGATCGCGCAATTGTTCGCGTTGATTATGAGCGGCCGCGATCACGCGCTCCTCGCAGACGATGACCGCGCCGACGGGCACTTCCTGTTCAGACAACGCCGCTTCGGCTTGTCGCAACGCCATCCGCATGTAGGTCTCGTGCATGTTGCCGTCCTACTTGGGCAACTCACGAAATTCCAATTTCCGCAAAGCCGCTCGCGTCTCCCACGCGCAGATGCCCAAGGGGGCGGAAAGATTCACTTCGCTGCGCGTGCTGATCTTGCGATTTACGATGTCTTGGTCCACCAATGGCTTGTCATCGATCCAGGCTTGAATCCGCTCGGGAGTTACACGCACGCGGATGGGATACCACTTCTCGGCTTCGAACCGCATAAACTGAGTCGTCTCGTTCTCGGAGGCGTCACGGCCATCGATACTAGAGAGCCCCACCACGGCACCTCCCCAGCCCCCGACAATCAAGCTGCAGTAGACCTCGCCGACGGGAAACGTCAGGCCGCAGAAGAAGTCCGAGCCATCGACGCGCATGGCCTCCAGGCGGATTTCGTAGTTCGTGCGGGGAAAGTCCTTCTGATACGTGATTCCGGTCAGGGACGAGCCAAAATCCAGTTCGATGCGTTGATCCTCAACACGGACCTCACCTTCACCACCAAAATTGGTAATCTTCCAACCGGTAAGCGACTGTCCATCGAACAACGGCTTCCACTCCACCGGCTCGGCGGCCTGGATGGTGAGGGTCCAACAAATGCTGGCCGCAGCGATCAGCAGCGACAAACCTTTGCGATATGGCTTCCAGTTGGGTTGCATCGGGCATTCTCCGAATGAGAGGCGGACTAGCGATTTCTCGGTAAGGTTGTAGTCTAACGTGGGGCTTGCGTTTCGTTGATTGGAATTCACGTCGGATTTGGAGTCGAGCGGGGTTGGTGCCAACTACGGATTACCGTAATCTTCCGTGTGGCTGAAGTAAACGAGCCCAACCTTCGTGCGCGAACCTTGTGATCCGAATACCATGCTGCTCCGTTACCTGTGCCTAGGCACTTTAGCTCTATATTGGCTCGTCATATTCCTCGGCACCCACGCGCCGGGCGGCGTCTCAGGCCTCAAAGTAGTCAACGACAAACTGCTGCATTTCATCGCCTATTTGGGGTTGGCGTTCCTGCTAGCGGCCGCGCTGACTTCCCTGCGCGTGAAACATGGTACGCTCCTGTTGCCGCTCATTGTGGCGATTGTCTATGGTGGCATCGACGAGTATACGCAGGGGTTCGTTCCGGGTCGCCATCCGGATCTCGCCGATTGGTTTGCCGATGTCATGGGAGCCGGTGTCGGAGTGTTACTCTTCAGTGCCGTGAATTTCGCTCGTAGACGATATACCGTCAGTATGAAGGATTGAGTCCATGGCCACGTTCGCCGTCATCTTGCCAGCGGCCGGAAAAAGCAGCCGGTTCCATGACAAGCACTACAAGAAGCCGTTCGCACGACTCGGCGACCGGGCGGTCTGGCTGCATGCCGCCGACAAGTTCTTAAATCGCGAGGATGTCAAACAACTGATCGTGATCGTTTCGCCCGAGGATCGCGAGGACTTCTATCAGCGTTTTGGTGCCAATCTCGCCATCCTCGGCATCGAAGTGGTCGAGGGGGGCGCGGAGCGCACCGACTCCGTGCGAAAAGCACTGGCCCAGGTCAAGGACGGCATCGATTTTGTCGCCGTTCATGATGCGGCTCGACCCTGCATTGCCATGGAGTGGATTGAAGCGGTGTTCTCCGAGGCCCAACAGTCTGGCGCGGCCATTCTGGCCATTCCCGTCGCGAGCACGCTGAAACGCGTTCGTGCCGACGCGACCATCGAAGCAACGGTCCCGCGAGCCCATGTGTGGGAGGCCCAAACCCCTCAGGTTTTTCGTCGAGACTGGCTGATCGCGGCCTATGCGAACGCGGGAACCGAGCCAGCCACCGACGACGCGGAGTTGGTTCAGCGGTTGGGACACTCGGTCAAAGTCGTGCTGGGCTCCCCCATTAACCTGAAGATCACCACCAAGGATGACTTGCGTTTGGCTGCCCATGCCCTGAAAGCTTTGCCCCAGCCGAAGCTGTCCGGCCCAGCCCATCCCTTCGCGGACGACCACTTGTGGCGCTAGTTGCTCTGGGCGAAAGGGGATGTTGTAGTTATCCTAGCAATTTAGCTGGCCGAACGATTTCGGGCTGGCCACATTCGGACAGTCCCTAGGCCGTGAACTTCCAAACTCGAAGGGTAAGAAAGTGCCTGAAGAACGAGTGCGTGGTATTGGTTCCTATATCGTGTTGACACGTGAGGATGCCAAGGAGCTATTCGCACAACAAGACGATGCCGCGGTTCGCCAATTGGCCGAACGTTTGCGGAGATCTCCCAAGCACCGAGAGAACGAGTTGGTGCTGGATTGTGGAAAGTCCTGGGATCCAATCCATCGTGCGCTCACGGATGGAACGTTGGATCGGGACACGGGGGATTTTCCCTTGGACCATTGCGTGCTAGGTGGACGCCGCATGTATCAAGGTGACGACTTTGAAGTGATCCTCGTACGACCTGATATCGTCGCCCATGTCGCCCAAGCCCTGCACGACTTGAAGCGTGCGGAGTTCGCCGGTAAATATATGGCCCTCGATCCCCAACTCTATGGGAAACAACCGACGGAAACCGAAGCGGACGAAACGTGGAGCATGTTGAAGCTGATTCGCCAATTGTTCGAAGATGCCAGCAACGAACACGCCGCCGTACTCTTCACCGTCGAACGTTAGCCGCAGCCATCGCCAGCGAAAGCGCGGGCACCGAGATACAGACATCATGAAGTTCGACATTTTCGGGGATCTCCAATGGCGTGGTCTGATTCACCAGACCACCGATGACCAGAAGCTGCCGTCCTGGCTGAACGCGGAACCACGCACGCTGTACATCGGTTTCGACCCCACCGCCGATAGCCTGCATGTCGGGAGCTTGCTGCAGCTCATGCTCCTGCGGCGATTTCAACGAGCTGGACATCGACCCATTGCCTTAGTCGGCGGTGCCACCGGAATGATTGGGGATCCCAGTGGCAAGAGCGAGGAACGCAATCTGTTGTCCATCGAGGCCCTTCAGGCCAACGTCGCGGGAATCGAACAGCAAATGCGCCAGTTCCTCGACTTCTCGAACGGCGACAACACGGCTCGGCTCGTCAACAACTTTGACTGGATGCGGAGTTTCTCCTATCTCGACTTCCTGCGCGATGTCGGCAAAAACTTTCCAGTCAACGTGATGCTCGGCAAGGATTCGGTAAAGAGCCGGCTCGGTTCCGATGCAGGCTTGAGTTATACCGAGTTCAGTTACATGCTGCTGCAA
>JBGTHH010000268.1:0-8165 GCA_041746275.1 Pirellulaceae bacterium
GTCTCGGCGATGTCCTGCAGGAATTCAGTCAGCACCGCAAGGTGATGCAACAAGAGCTGCAAAAGGTGATTGTCGGGCAGAATGAAGTCATCGAGCAGCTCTTTGCCGCCATCTTTACGGGCGGTCACTGCTTGCTGGAAGGTGTTCCCGGATTGGCCAAGACGCTGATGATCAGCACGCTCGCCCGAATTCTGGATGTGGGTTTCAAACGCATCCAATTCACGCCCGACCTGATGCCCTCGGACATCACCGGCACGAATGTGCTCGAAGAAGACGATGCGGGCCGCCGCGAGTTCCGCTTTGTCGAAGGGCCGGTCTTTACGAATATCCTGCTCGCCGACGAAATAAATCGGACTCCGCCCAAGACGCAAGCGGCCCTGCTGCAAGCGATGCAGGAACGCGAGGTGACCGTGGGCCGCACGACCTACAGCCTGCCCGCGCCCTTCTTTACGATCGCCACGCAAAACCCCATCGAACAGGAAGGAACCTACCCGCTTCCCGAAGCTCAGCTCGATCGGTTCATGTTCAACATCAAGGTCGGCTATCCTTCCGCCGAAGAGGAGGAACGGATCTTGGCCGTGACCACGCGTAACGAGAAAGCCGAAGTCGCCAAAGTGTTGTCCGGCCGCGCGATCGTCAGTCTGCAGAAGCTGGTCAGTTCGGTCGCTGTTAGTGAATACATTGTTAAGTACGTGGCCCGTTTGGTGCGAGCGACTCGTCCCGGTGATCCACTGTCACCCGGCTTCGTTCGGGAGTTGGTCGATTGGGGAGCCGGTCCCCGCGCGGGACAGTTCCTCATCAACGGCGGCAAGGCGCTCGCCGCGATGGAGGGACGCTTTTCCGTCGCCATCGAGGATGTCCGCAAGATTGCCATCCCCGTGCTGCGACATCGCATCAGCACCAACTTCCAGGCCCAGGCCGAAGGCATGACGACCGAGAACGTGATCGAACGACTTGTGAGGGAAATTCCGGAACCCGATGTTCCCAAATTCGCTTCCCCGCCACCACCGCCTCCGCCGCGAGCCTGATTGGTATCGGCCGCGAGACGAGGTGAGAAAACCACGCGGTAATTTGCCGCGGCAGAAGTCCATCCAACATGACTGCCGTCGAAAAGTACCTCAAACCCGAAGTCATCAATCAGATCAAGCGGCTCGATCTGCGCGCTCAGTTCGTCGTCAAGGGCTTCCTGCAGGGACTGCACGCCAGTCCGTTTCATGGATTTTCGGTCGAGTTCAGCGAGCATCGACGCTATGCGGCGGGAGACGATCCCAAGGACATCGATTGGCTGGTGTACGCCAAGACCGACAAGTATTACGTCAAGAAGTTCGAGGCCGAAACCAACATCGTCGGTTATCTAGCGATGGATCTGAGCCAGTCGATGGGCTACACGTATCGCCAGGATTTGACCAAGTTCGACTACGCGATTTGTTTGGCCGCGTCGCTGTGCTACCTGATGATCTACCAACAAGATCCGGTCGGGTTGATTACGTTCGATCAGCAGATTCGCGATTGCTTGCCACCTAAATCGAAACGGACGCAATTGGGGAATCTGCTGTCGCACCTGTCCCGCCTGAAGCCACTCGGCACGACCGACATCGCGAAGAGTCTCAGTCAAATTGCCGCGATGTTGCGGCACCGCAGTTTGGTAATGGTCTTTTCCGATTTGCTCGCCGAGCCCGAGCCGGTACTGCGTTCGTTACGACAACTGCGACATGGCGGCCACGATGTGATCCTATTTCATGTGCTCGACGAGGCCGAAGTGCATTTCCCGTTCGATGGGCTGATCGAGTTCGAGGACCCCGAGACGAGCGAACATCTGCGTGTCGACGCAACCAGCTATCGCACCGATTACTTGGCTGAGGTCGAGGGCTTGCGCGAGACTTATCGTCGCGAGTGTTCCCGCACGGGAATCGACTACGTCCCGATTGATACGAGCATGCAGTTCGATAAAGCGTTGCTCGGTTATCTGCTCAGTCGCCGCGGGAGGATGTGAGCGGAACGTCGCCTATGGCCTTTGTCAATGTATCCCTGCTGCTGGGCGGCTTGCTGACGGCGATCCCGATCGTGCTGCACTTGGTCATGCGCCAAAAGCCTCGGCGGTTGATGTTTCCCGCATTGCAATTCCTCCGCGCGCGACGCGAAACCAATCGTCGTCGCCTGCAACTGAAGCAGTGGTTGCTACTCGGGCTGCGCTGCGTCGCCATCCTGTTGCTCGTCGGAGCGTTCGCGCGGCCGAGCGTGTTGTCCGCCGTGGCGGGACGCTGGCTGATTATCGCCGGTGTGGGGTTAACCTTGTCGGGCGTGTTGGGTATCAACGTCGTCGCGGTGGTGCAGCGGAAAGGAAAGCTGCTGATTGCCATCCTCGCGATCGTCGCGAGCGGTTTGTTGATTCTATTGGCGATCCTGCTGATCGGCACCAGCCGCCGCGCCACGGGAGTATTGCTGGGTGACGAACAGGCTCCGGTGGCGGCGGTCATGATCTTTGATACGTCACCGCACATGGAATATCGCTTCCAGAATCAAACGCGGCTGGAGGCCGCTCGGGAGACTGGGTCCTGGTTAATCCGCCAGTTGCCGGCCGATAGCGAGGTCGCGGTATTGGATTCACGTGCGGCTCCCGCCGTGTTCGCCGTCGATCTCGCAGCCGCGCGGAAGGCCATCGATCGACTGCGCATGACCGCAGTGGGCGAGCGGCTCCCGCCGATCGTGACGCGCGCCTTGCAGCTCGTTACGTCCAGCGAGAAGACACGCCGCGAGATTTACGTCTTCACGGATTTGGTCGAGTCGGCGTGGGTCGACTCGGCGGGTGTGTTGAGCCGCGCATTGGCTCAGCATCCCGATGTCTTGCTCTATGTGATTGATGTCGGAGTCGTCTCGCCGCGCAATGTCGGCATCGGCCCGCTGCAGCTCTCGGCCGAGCGCCTGACGCAAAGCAGCGAGCTCCGCATCACCACGGAGCTTCGCAGCCTGAATTCGCCGGGCGAGCAAGTACTACAGTTGTTGCTTGAGGAGTCGGACCCGACGCTGCCCATGATCGTCGACGGTGTGACACAACTGCCGCCTGCTCGGCCTCGCGCGCAGGAAAACGTGTCACTCGAGTCGACCGACGCGCAACGGGTGGAGTTCCGCCTGCGCGGCCTGGGCACCGGTGTGCAGCATGGCCTAGTGCGACTTAACGGCACGGATGGTTTGGAGCTTGACAACGTCCGCTACTTCACCATCGAAGTGCAACCAGCGTGGCCCGTGTTGGTCGTGGCGCCGAGCAATACGACCCCCGAGCTCTTCACGGAAGCGATCGCGCCGCGCGAGTTCCAACAAGCGGGACAGGCGCGATTCGCCTGCACGGTCGTGTCTCCCGCGAGCTTGGCCAATCTGGAACTGGAAACCTATGCGGCCGTCTGCTTGCTGGACCCCGAACCGATCCCGGCCGTCATCTGGGAACGCTTGGGCAAGTACGTGCGACGCGGCGGCGGACTCGCGATCTTCCTGGGACACAATGCTCAAGCGACCAGCTCGTTTCACGAACCCGCGGCGCAGGAACTACTCGGCGGGCACTTGGCACGGGTCTGGCGCGCCACCGATCGCGAACTGCATGTGGCACCCCAGCGATACGATCATCCCGTGATGAAACCGTTCCGTGAGCGAGCCACGAGCGTGCCCTGGAACGCTTCACCCGTCTTCCGACACTGGGTCCTGGATCCCTTGGCGGATCAGGCGTCGGTCGTCGTGACTTTCTCGAACGGCAAGCCGGCCTTAGTAGAACGATCCGTGGGGCGCGGACGCGTGATCACGATGACGACGCCTGTCTCCGATGCCTGGCGCACGGAGGGTTATCCCACGTGGAACGAATTGCCGACCAGCGACGAAGCCTGGCCCTATGTGGTCTTGGTGAATGAATTGACGTTGTACCTGACCGACCACACCGCGACGCGTTTGAATTACACAGTCGGCGAAACGGCCGTTCTGACTCAAGATGCCCGCGAACATCCGGATCGATATCAACTCTTCACCCCCTTGGAACAGCCGCAGGAAGTGCCGGCCCGCGACGGGGAAGTCGTCGTGCGCTTTACGGAACACGCGGGAGCCTATCGCTTGAAAGGATTTCGCGATGGTCCGATCGCCCGCGGATTCGCGGTCAATCTGTCAGCCGAGTCCACCGATCTCACGCGGCTCAGCCAAGACGAACTCGATCAACGGCTCGGCCCGGGGCGCTATCAACTGGCTCGCAATCAACAGGAGATCGAACTTGGCGTCGGCGAGGCACGCGTGGGACGGGAGTTCTATGGCCACTTGCTGGTCTTGTTGGTCGTGGTCTTGGGCGTCGAGCATTTGCTGGCCAATCGCTTCTATCGGAAGAACGCATGATCCAGTGGAGCCTGAGCCCGATCTTTAATAGCTTTGTCGTCGTCGCGCTATTGACGCTCGGCTCGATCCTGTTGGTGCTGGTGCGACCCAACTTCGGACAGATCACCTCGTGGCGCCGCGCCCCCGTGTTCGCCGCACGCGTCGCCATGGTGTTGCTCTTGTTGTTGGCGATGTTGCGTCCTACGCGCGTCTACACGACGACGCGTCAACAATCGGCCGTGTTGCTGTTGCTGTTGGACCAAAGCCGCAGCATGCAGTTGCCGAGCGCGGTGGAGGGGAAGTCGCGGTGGCAAGTGCAAGCCGAGACGTTGGCTCGCGGCCAGGAACTGCTCTCGGACTTGTCGCGCGATTTCGAGATTCGGCTCTATGCCTACGACGACCAACTGCATCCCTTACGCATGGCCGATGCGCAGGTCGCGCTGCCGCGCGAGCCAACCGGACAACTAACCGATATTGCGACCTCACTGCACGAAGCCACGCAACGCGAACTTGGCAAACGCGTGATGGGCGCGATTCTCATGGGCGATGGAGCACAAACCGCCTACGCGCCCCGCATCGAACTCCCCGAAATTGGCCGCGAACTGTCGCGACTCGGCTGTCCCTTGTACACGGTGGTGTTCGGACCCGTCGGCGATGTGGCCGAGGCCCGCGATGTCTCGATCGAGAATTTGCCGGAACAGTACACCGTGTTCGTCAAGAACGAATTGACGATCAAGGGCGGTCTGCGCGTGCGCGGTTATGCCAATCAGCGGATTCCCGTCGAGCTGATTGCCAAAGATCCCCGCGGCGCGGAAACGCTGATCGCGACGCTGCCGGTCATCGCCCGCGAGGATAATCAAGTTGTACCGGTCGAGATGAATTTCGTCCCCACCGAGCCAGGACAATACCAGCTCACGCTGCGCGTGCCGCCGCAGCCGGGTGAGCGCGTGACGCGTAACAATGAGCTGAGTGCTTACGTCACCGTGTTGGAGGGCGGCTTGCGCGTCTTGTACCTGTACGGTGATTTGCTCGGCGAGCAGCGTGTCCTCCGCCGCTCGGTTAACCTCTCGCCCGATATCCAGTTGGACGACGTCTTTATCGATCCTAAGAACCGCGACCGGTGGCCGATCAACTTGGACGAGGAACTGGCTGCCGAAACCTTGGATGTGCTGCTGCTGGAGAGCGTCGATGCGACGGCGCTGGGCGAGGCGAACCTGCGCACGATCGCCACGCTGACCGAACGCGGCAAGGGGCTGATGATGATCGGCGGGTTTCACAGCTTCGGGCCAGGCGGCTATCGCGACACGCCGCTGGCCGATGCCTTGCCGATCGAATTGGGACGCTTCGAACGTCAGGATGTCAGCTTCGATAGCCCAGTCAGCAAGGATCTGCATTGGTGGGGCAAACTGCCGCTGGTGCCAACCCAGCCGCATCCCGTGACGACCCTGGCCGCGGGTGCCGAGAACATGCGGCTGTGGAGTGCCTTACCGCCGCTGGTCGGGGCGAACAAGTTCGACAATCTCAAACCGCGCTCGCGCGTGCTGCTCGAATCGGGCGAGCGGCAACCGTTGCTGGTCGCCGGGGAGTACGGAGCCGGACGCGTGCTGGCGTTTGCGGGCAACGGCACCGTGCGGTGGTGGCAACAGGGACACCAAGCGGAACATCGGCGCTTCTGGCGCCAAGTCATCCTGTGGCTCGCGCGTCGCGATGACCTGGAACAAAACGACGTGTGGATCAAGTTAGCCCAGCGGCGCTTCGATCTGGGTGCCCGTGTGACCTTCACCGCCGGTGCCAAATCGGCGGCCGGGGAGGTCGTGCGCGATGCGAAATACGTCGCCGAGCTGATTGCGGAAGATGGTTCACGCACGCAACTTCGTTTGTCCCAAGACGCCGACACGATTGTGGGAGCCATCGATGCCGTGACCCAGCCCGGCGACTATCTGGTCGAGATCACCGCCAGTCGACAAGGAAACCCTCTGGGCCAAGCCCGGGCGAACTTCCAGGTGTTGGATCGCGATGTCGAACTGAGCCAATTGGCGGCGGGTCACGAGTCGATGGCGCGATTGGCCAACCTGACTCAAGAGGTGGGAGGTCAAGCGATTGCTCCCGAGCAGTTTCCGCAACTGCTCGACCAGTTCCGGCAGCGCCGCGCGGAATTGGAGGTCGAAGTACAAGCCAAGTGGCAACTGGGCGATACCGCTCTCGATGCTTGGCTGTTCGTCCTGTGTGTCGTGAGTCTGTTGACCGTCGAGTGGGCGCTGCGCAAACGCTGGGGTTTGGTTTAAGCGATCGGTGGCGATTCAACCTCACTCCGAAAGGGCTTTGAAAAATGCGTCTGCCGGGTCGCTGTAGAATTCGATGCTGATCTTGGTCCACAGTTCGTCGGGTAAGTCGTTGAGCTGTCGACGAGCGGCGACGGGCATCAGTAATGTCGTTGCTTGCTTCTCGATCGCGACTTCCGCGATGGAAACGGCATTGGGGATGAGTTCGACTGAACCGCCGAGGTTTAGGGAGCCGACCAGGATCATGCCGCCTTTGGTGCTGCGTTCGAGCAGCGAACTAGCCAAAGCGACCAGCACGGGAAGGCCAACGCCGACTCCGCTGCGGTCGTTGTCCATCGCTCGCATCTGGATGTTGAATTCATGCGAACGAGGATCGCGGTCGCCTACGAGCTTCTTCGCCAGGTTGTAGAGATTCTGCTCGCCAACCTTCACGCTTTCGCGGAATCCAGCCGGTGCGGGCGTGTTGAGGATCTTGACTCCACCACTGCCGGGGCCGACGGTCACTTCGATCCGATACAAGCCAGCTCCAGCGTCCTGGGAACCAGGACTGATCGCCCAGACTTGGCCGGGCGGCAACGGATCACCTTCGATCGCCTCGTCGCTGTGCAGTTCAGGAGTCGCGACGAACTGTTCGATCCCATCGATGCCCATCGTGTAACTGAAGTGCGTGTTGCGGAACTCGCTCTTCAAACATCGCTTCTGCTGCTCTTTGACACGGCGACGCGATTCAAGTGCGATTCGGACGATCTCCTCTAAGTCGTCATCGGATACCTGCATCGACGGGTCGGGAAATAATAACTTCAGCAGACCGCTGATCGTTTTGTTGACAGCCTCGATGTCGCGGCCGCTGAGTGCTCCGCCTAAATGCACTCGTCCCTGCAACGCCGAAACTCGGCTGCTGGGCCGCAACTTGTTCCAGCATTCGCTGAGGAAGTCACTGACCAAACCAAAGTGATTCGTCAGGTGTTCGTTCGGATTGACCTTCGGGAAATCCCAGCCCGGAACAAATGCGTGCAGGCGATCGTGGAAGGCGGTGTCATCCCGCATTTCCGGGGGCAGCGGGCTCAGCAAATGTCCGGTTCGCTGCTGCTGTTCGATGTCGACGTCAAAGTTGCCGACCATGACGATGCCGCCGTCAGCTCGAATACTCTCCTTGCCGCGGCTGAACTCACCGGAAGCCATGTAGCCCTTCATGATGTTCACGCCATCTTTCTGGTCGAAAGAGACGCCGGACACTTCGTCAAAGCAAACCACGTCATACTGGCAGACTAGCCCGCGTTGGCCGTTGGCGTTGTTGACGAACATCTTGGCGACCGTCGCTTTGCCGCCGGAAATGAGGTGGGAATAAGGGGAGATTTGCTGGAACAGGTGACTCTTGCCCGTGCCGCGTGGGCCCAGCTCCACCATATTGAAGTTGCGTTCGACGAACGGCACCATTCGCAGCAGACAAACCCAGATCGCCCGCTCGCTGAGTTGTGCCGGCTCCAGTCCGATCGATCGGATCAGAAAGTGCCGCCACTGCTCCGAACTGAATTCCTG
>JBGTHH010000269.1:0-5269 GCA_041746275.1 Pirellulaceae bacterium
CGCCGACATTACGATAACCCCACGGCTTGGAAGCACGAGCCGCGCGATCAGAACGCGAGTTACCGCAGCGGAGGCGATGCGATGTGGACCTTCGAACCGCACGTCGCCGAAATGATCTACGAACAGTGGATTCGCGAACACAACATCCCTGTCTTTCGCCACCAACGACTCAATCGTCAGGCGGGTGTCGAGAAACGTGGGGAAGCGATCGTGGCGATCACGATGGAGTCGGGCGAAACCTACCGCGGCAAGATGTTTATCGATGCGACCTACGAAGGGGATCTGATGGCCGCCGCCGGAGTCACTTACACCGTCGGCCGCGAGAGCAACTCGCAATATGGTGAAACGCTCAACGGTGTGCAAAAGAAGGAGAATACCCACAACCATCTCTTTCCCGTGAATGTCGATCCCTACGTCGTGCCCGGTCAACCCGCGAGTGGCTTGGTGCCCAGGGTGCATGGCGATCCGCCCGGCGAGGAGGGCATGGGGGACCACCGTGTCCAGGCCTATTGCTTCCGCATGTGCATGTCGAACGTGGCGGAGAATCGCGTGCCCTTCCCCAAACCACAAGACTACGACGAGCGGCAATACGAACTGTTGTTCCGGAATTTTGAAGCTGGCGATCTGCGGTTCCCCATGCATCCCAGCATGATGCCCAACGGCAAAACCGATACGAATAACAGCGGCGCGTTTTCGACCGACAACATTGGGATGAACGATGAGTACCCCGACGCCAGCTACGAGCGGCGCGAGGAAATCATTGCGGAACATACGACCTACCAACAGGGCTTCATGTGGACGTTGGCCAATCATCCGCGCGTGCCCGACGAGATCAAGCACGAGATGAGCCAATGGGGTTTGGCGGCGGATGAATTCACCAACAACGGGAACTGGCCGCATCAGTTGTACATTCGCGAGGCTCGCCGATTGGTCAGCGACTATGTGACGACCGAATTGGATTGTCGACGTTTGCGCGTGGCCGAAGATTCGGTCGGCATGGGCTCGTACAACATGGATTCGCATAACGTCCAGCGTTACGTCACTCCCGCAGGCTTTGTGCAGAACGAAGGCGACGTCCAAGTCTCGCCGCGCGGTGCCTATACAATCAGCTACCGGTCGCTGATTCCAAAATGTGGCGAGTGCCAGAACATTCTGGTGCCGGTCTGCTTGGCGGCTTCGCACATCGCCTACGGATCGATTCGCATGGAACCCGTCTTCATGATTCTCGGCCAATCGTCGGCCACGGCCGCAGTCCTCGCCATCGACGCCCAGGTGCCGCTACAGGACCTCGACTATTCGCAACTCGCGACACGTCTCGAACTCGATAAGCAAGTTTTGAAGTGGACCAGCCCGCCCGCCCCGCCCGTGCTCACTCTTGATCCACGCAGCCTGCCGGGCGTGGTGCTGGACGACGACGCCATGGAACGTGTCGGCCTGTGGAGTTCGAGCAGCTCGAGCGGCGGTTTTGTCGGCTCGCGCTACTGGCATGACGGCAACGAGCAGCAGGGCAGAAAGTCCGTCCGTTTCCGCTACCAACCGTCACGAGCGGGGCACTACGAATTGCGTCTGGCTTATGCTGCCGCTTCCAATCGCGCGACCAATGCCTTGGTGAGTGTCGAACACGCGGAGGGTACGACGAAGATGCGAATCAATCAGCGTCAGTCGCCTCCCATCGACAAGACGTTCATTTCGCTCGGCAAGTTCCTGATCGGCCCGGAGCCAGGTGTTACCGTGACCATCTCGAACGACGCAGCCAATGGTTACGTCATCGCCGACGCGCTGCAGATCCTGGCCGTCGCGGAGTAACTCCGGAGTCATTCAACCGCCAATTGGTTTGCGTTCGAACGTCCTATACAAGAATCGTTCTCTCCCAGAAGGGATCAGTGACCCATGTTGTTCCACTTCCCAAAAATTGTCGTGAGCGGTCTGATTCTCTTCTCAATCGGCATGTTCACCGGTCCCTTGACGATCGCTCAAACCACGGAGTCGCCGACCCAACCAGCCGCAGCTTCCACCGTGGAGCCAACGGAACCACCGATCGATTTCGAGCGGGCTCGCCGACTGTTTCAGCAGCGGCAACGGGGTGGCCAATTGACCGCCGACGAGGAAGCTTACGTCGAGCGGGCGTTGCGAGCACGCCGCGGCGGTGCGGCGGATCGACGGCCCCGCGAGTTGACACCACGAGATTCGATCGGGTTAAAGCCGTTAATCGAGATGACCGCCGACGATCGCTATCAAGGCGAAGATGGCGGGCTGTATGGTGGCGGTCGCAATGTTCCTCCCGAGCCGCATCGTCAAGCTGCGGAACGGGAACTCGCGCGCATCGAACCGTTGGATGCTCAAGGACAGCCGGCGCGCGATGGGCGGATCGTCTTCGTTTCGATCAGCATGTCCAACGCCACGCAGGAGTTTTCGCGCTTTAAGCAAATTGCTGATCGCGCTCCCACCAAGTCGGATCTGCTGACGATCGTGGATTGTGCTCAAGGCGGACAAGCCATGGCGGAATGGGCTCCCGCCGACGCGCGGCCGTGGTCCGTGGCGGAACAATTGCTCACGCGGGCTCAGGTCTCGCCCGCCCAAGTTCAAGTGGCCTGGATCAAGCTGGCCAACAAGGGACCACGTGGCGATTTGCAGGAGCACGGACGACAATTGCAACGCGACACGCTCGCCGTGATCCAGAACGCCAAGTCGCGTTTTCCCAACCTACGCGTCGCCTATCTATCGAGCCGCATCTATGGAGGTTACGCCAGGGGAGCGTTGAACCCCGAACCGTTCGCTTATGAATCGGCCTTTCCCGCACGTTGGCTCATTCAAGAGCAGATACAAGGCGAGCCCGCTCTGAACTTTCAGCCGGACATGGGGCCGGTGCGAGCGCCCTTGTTGTTGTGGGGACCGTATCTATGGGCGGATGGCGTCACGCCACGGACCAGCGACGGCTTGACCTATACTCGCGAGGACTTGGCTGCGGATGGCACTCATCCATCGAGTTCAGGACGCGACAAGGTCGCCCAACAGATGCTGAAGTTCTTTCAAACCGATCCCCTCGCGGCCACTTGGTTCACTCGGTCCCGCGAGTAGTTTCGCGGCCCTTTCGGAGTGCGTGCGACTCGCTGCCGGCAAGAACATGATTGGCGTGATGTGGGCGATGTGATATGTTGCGTCAAGTTCGGCTGGAGATGGCGGGGTGGTCTCGCAAACCCCAACGAACTTCACGTTCCATGATAGCGGTCGCCAGCGTTCGGGTTGAATGGTGAATCGATTGCGGGCGCACCGTGAACTTGATCGTTCGACTGGAAAGTCATCCGATTCCGTACGAAACATGGAAACGACCTGTAAATGTTGAATATCCTGCGTCAATTTATGCGGGTGGCGTTCCTTTTGGCTGGCTGTGCCATCGGGCTTTTGATGCTGTATACAGCAGGGCCGGGGTGGGACGATTTCAAGCCAATGCGTTCTCGTCGCAAGGGTACTTACCAGAAAACTGCGATTAATCGCGTTGTTATGTTTGGAGGGGGCGTGTTTTTTGGGGGTGGTGCGACATGCGTCTTGATCGCGACATTGCGACACGGGAGTTGTTGGCGAACAAAGCGGTGAACCCGATACATCTGAGTCGACATCGCCGGGTTCAAGCATCGGCTTCTTCCTCGACGGTCAACACCGCTTCCGCGTAATGCAGGCTCGCCGCAGTCGCGTCGTGTTGATCCTCGTCGGACCACTGAACGCTTTCATCGACGGCTGCCGCAGGTCGCGACTTTAGGAATAAGACAAAATCATACACCTCAGCAACGCGCTCTGGCGGCAGGCTGCTGAGTTGTCGCACGACTTCAGGTAGGGTCACGGCCATACGTTTTCTCTTCCGCGAAGATTTGGTTTCGATCGTTTAGTATACTACCGCGACTCGTCTCAGCAACGTGGCGGATTGGCAACAGTCCCACTCAGTTGACGCCGGTCCCCATCACGGCGCCCCATCACTGCTCTCGGTCAACGAGGGCAACGCAACACACTCGCCGTGATCCAGAATGCCAAGTCACGCTTTCCCAATCTACGCGTCGCCTATCTATCCGGGGAACTCGGACCGGCCGAGGGAAGGGAGTCACGAGGCAACAACACTGCCGGAGGGAAACATGTCGGAAACATCGGATTCCGATCACGTGTCAATGAAACAACGACAGATAGCCGAGGTGGGTATCGAAGCGGAGGCAACCTAGTTGCTCCATACCACCCGCAAGATGAACGACTGTTCGGAACCTTCGCTAAACACGCCGAAGCCGAGCCCCGATTGCACCTGAAATTGGTCCGTGAATTGATAGTGAACTTGAGGAACAAGAATGAACTCAGCAGTACCGTCCACCTTCGAAGCATAATTTGTTTCCAAGCCCATCCTCGCCGAGTCATTGATATCCGCAAAAATCGAGGCATTGATCAATCGTTCAAAAGTCTCAAAATTATTGGGCCCTTCGAGATCCATGCGGCCGCCGACCATGAACAATGCGCTCCACGTCTCGTCAAACCGGATACCGCCAAGATACAGCAAAGTTGAGTTCCAATTTTCCCACGCTGAAGTCGGCTGAATCAATACTTGGAAGCCGTGAATGTAGTGATTGTCAAAGGCAGTTCCGATCGTCCACTGAAGTCCTAGTTTGTACTCCTCAAGCGTCGAGTTCTCGAATGGAAACTCGAATTCGATGGCAAAATTGTCCGCAATCGCGTACTCCACTTCCGGAGCCCACTCAATTCCCCCTTTGTCGAATGACGTTGGACTGGAGCCAAAGGGGTCATCGTCAGGATTGGTATTGGACGCGCTCCAAGGAAAGATAGCGAGCGTATTCACTTCCAACTGGCCCTTTCGTGCTCCCAGTGGACGAACGAGATCGAATAGTAAGGGCTCTGGTACATCCACGTGTTGGTGATCGTAGACCGGCTCGCCCTGGAAAAGTGAGTCCGGTAACCACCGCTCTCCGGGTTGGTCAAAGGCGGTGGAATCGAAATTCGTCGTCATGCTCAATGCGTTTCCGGGGGATGGAGCGGTGTCCAACGTCCCAATCAGAGCTGGATATTCGTCAGCAAATGCGTCGTGTTCTAAGCCGAACCCAAGCAGGCTGATCGACACGATGGCCAGCGCAGAGGACAGAATCGCCGGCATCAGCCGCATCGTCGGCTTTACACCTGGAAATCTCGCAGGCTGCCTGAATCGCTTCCTCATGCTCGTTCCCTCTCGCATGCAAGTTGATTGGTTGTATTAGTTGGAATTGGACGCCGTCTGGTGCCG
>JBGTHH010000270.1:0-4250 GCA_041746275.1 Pirellulaceae bacterium
ATGTCGCCCGACGAGCAGGCATTGCTGGATCGCCCCATTGCCGATTTGAATCTCTCCGTCAGGGCTCGGAAGTGCATGGTGCGATTGGGCATCAGCACGATTGCCGAGCTTGTTCGCAAGACGGGCGATGATCTGCTGGAGTGCAAGAATTTCGGGGTCACGAGCCTGAATGAAGTGCGGGAGAAGCTGACCCAGCTCAATATCAAGCTCCGTGGCGATTAGCAGGCCACTTGATCATGGGGACTGGTGCGTTCTCGTTCCGCCTGCGGCACGTCGATCGGCATTGCGCGGCCAGACGAGCCACGTTCGAGACGCCACACGGCGCGGTCGAGTTGCCGACGTTTATGCCGGTGGGCACGCAAGGCACCGTCAAAGGGCTGACGATCGCGCATCTGGGCCAGACCGGGGCGCAAATGGTGCTGAGCAATACATATCACTTGGCGTTGCGACCTGGTGAGGATGTGATTGCCGAACTGGGCGGCCTGCATCGCTTCATGGGCTGGGACGGACCGATCTTGACGGACAGTGGCGGCTTTCAGCTCTTTAGTTTGGCGCAGTCCACCCGAGTCACCGAACAGGCCGCTATTTTTCGCTCGCACATCGATGGTCGCCGTTTTGAACTCTCTCCCGAACGCTCGATTCAGATTCAGGAGTCGCTGGGCAGCGACATCGCCATGGTGTTGGACCACCTGCTCCCATTGCCCTCCGGCGAGGCGGAGGTCCGCGAGGCGTGCGCGCGAACCATTCGGTGGGCCCAACGCTGTCGGGATTCCAGCACGCGTGCGGATCAGGCACAATTCGCCATCGTCCAGGGTGGCTTGGATGCTGACTTACGCGTCGAGTGCGCGCAGCGGCTTGTCGAACTGGATTTTCCCGGTTACGCCATTGGCGGTTTGAGCGTGGGCGAGGCGGAAGCGGACATGCATCGCATCCTGGACGTGACCTGCCCCGCCTTGCCGGAGTATAAACCTCGTTACTTGATGGGCGTGGGAACTCCCAAGGATCTGGTGGAAGCGATCCGCCGCGGAGTCGACATGTTTGATTGCATCATTCCCAGCCACAACGGCCGCAATGCACTCGCTTACACGGATCAGGGACGCCTGCGGATGAGGAATCTGGTCCATCAACGAGACGCTCGCCCCTTGGAGGAAGGCTGTCCCTGTCCCGCTTGCCAGCTCAGCCGCGGCTACCTTCGGCACCTATTCTTAGCGGGCGAGATGCTCGGGCCGATCCTGTTAACGGCCCATAACCTCACCTATTACCAACGTTTGGTGACTCAGGCCCGTGAGGCGATCGAAAGTGACGCCTATTTGGATTTCTATGAAGAGAAACTCCGGGGGTGGGAGCACGAGTCGTCCAAGTGACGTACGCCGACCCCTCGCGGAACTCGCTGGCGGGGTGTTCAGACGGCCTTGCCCGTTGCTGCGCAAGGTCTTATGATGTTTGGCTCATGGCGACCTGAGGCGGTTCGATTGTCAGCGAGAGCGAGCCGTTAGTCATGGTTCGCGGCGAAGTTGGCCTTCCGAGTATCGGCCAGCCTCCACAGGAATTCTGAAACGATCTGGTGACGTGCATGTGGTCGAGTAGCAACTTGAGTTCTTCCCTTCTGCTGTTAGCTCAGGAGGACCCGGCGGGGTCGCCGCTCGGCTCACTCACCAGCCTGTTGCCGTTCATCATGATCGGTCTGCTGTTTTACTTCATGCTGATTCGCCCCGAGCGGAAGAAACGCGCCGACACGGTGTTGATGCTGGAGAACATGAAAAAGAACGATCGCGTGATCACCATCGGTGGCATTCACGGCGTCGTGGTGAATGTGCAGAAGGATTCGGACGAAGTGACGCTCCGAGTCGACGATAGCAACAATACGAAACTCCGCGTCTTGCGAAGCGCGATCTCGCGCATCGTCAGTGACGGCGATGGAACCGACAAGAACGAACCGTCGTAGGCGATCGACCTGACGACATCGGAAGGGATTAGGAAGCTTCTGGCATGTTGAATGACTTCATCCTGCTCGCACAAGCGGCAGACTCCACGCAGTTCAAGTTCGTGGGCTTTCTCGCGGTTCTGATCCTGGGAATTGGCTTGCCGATCTTCTTGGGCCAGTACATCGCGCGTCGTCTCCGCATGGCGGATCATGGCTGGCGGATCAGTCTGATCCTCTGCTTGATCATCCTGGCCGGTGTGGTGGTCGGACGAACGTACGATCCCGAGACCGGGCAATTCAACATCAAACTCGGCGTCGACCTGAAAGGCGGCGTGATTCTGATCTATGAAGTCGATCAGAGCGCGACGGCTGCGGTGGCCGATCCAGATGCTCCCGTGGGCTCGGATGCCGCGGAGGGTCGAGTCAACATGGGGGCCTTGGTCGAGGCTTTGGCGCGACGCATCAATCCCAGCGGCACCAAGGAAATCGTGATCCGACCTTATGGTGACCAACAAGTGGAAATCATCATTCCCGAGGTCGAGCAGAACGAGGTCGACTTGATCAAGAAGTCGATCAGTACCGCGGGTGTGTTGGAGTTTCGCATTACGGCGAATTCGCGCGACCATCAACATATTATCGATTTAGCGCGCGAGGTGGCTCTTGATCCAGCCACGAAACGCTCGCGTTACGTACGCGATGACTCAGGATCTCAAGTCGGTTTATGGGCTCGGGTCGGACGCGAAGTGCAGGAAGGTGGCAATGGGACGTTCAAACTGCCCGTGGCCAGCAGCACGCTGCGTGATCCCAGCACCGGCGATTTGCTCGTGGTTCCCCGCGAGCATCTCGGCGATGATGAGAAGGAATTCACGCGTTACATCGCCAGTCTGGGTCTCAAGGATATCGATATCTTGATGGCGACCGACGATCCCTACAACGTTAATGGCAGCCATTTGGGCTCGGTTAGCCGCGGCAACGACGAACGCCTGCGACCCTGTATCCAATTCAACCTCAAGGATGCCAGCGGCGGTGTCTCGCGCTTCGCGGGACTGACCACCGATTATGGGCCCGAAGGCACTTTCCAACGGCAATTGGGCATCCTCCTCGATAACACGTTGCTGTCGGCACCGAACATTCAGGAGCCGATCACCCAGGGGCGCGGTCGCATCACCGGCGAGTTCACCGTCGAGGAAGTCGAGTTCATGGTGAACATACTTGAGGCAGGCAGCCTGCCCGTGATTTTGAACCCGAACCCCATCAGCGAGAACCAAATCAATCCGCTCTTGGGCTTGGAAACGATCCGTCAAGGCAAACTGGCGATGACGATTTCCATGGCGGTTGTCCTCGTCTTCATCGTCATCTACTACCGCTTCGCGGGCTTGGTTGCCAGTCTGGCGTTGTTGTTGAACTTGCTCTTTATCTTGGCGGTGATGATCACGATCAAGGCGGCCTTCACGTTACCGGGCTTGGCGGGATTGGTACTGACGATCGGCATGTCCGTCGATGCCAACGTGCTGATTTTCGAGCGGATTCGTGAGGAACTTAATCGAGGTGCGGCGCTGCGTATGGCCATCCGGAACGGTTTCGGACGAGCTATGTCGACGATCATTGATGCGAACGTCACGACGCTGATTACCGCCTTTGTGCTCTACAGTATCGGTACCGATCAGATTCGCGGATTCGCGGTGACGTTGATCCTGGGCATCGTGATGAGCATGTTCACCGCGATCTTCTGTTCGCGAGTCGTATTCGATATCGCCGAACGAACTCGTTGGTTGACGAAGATGAATATGATGCAGCTTTTGGGTTCCACGCAGATCGACTTCATTGGCAAGGGCAAGCTGGCGATTCCCTTTTCGCTGTTGGTGATTGCCCTGGGATTGGGAGGCGTGGTCGCGCGAGGGGCGAACATTTTTGATATCGATTTCCGAGGAGGAACTTCCGTTCAGATGCGGCTGCTGGAGTCGATGGATACGGAGCAGGTGCGCCGGCGACTCGCCGAACAGTTCGCCAGCACCGGGACTCAATTCTCGGTCACCGCGATGAACAACACAGCGGGGGCCACCAAGAATGACATCTTCAAAGTCGACTCCGAACTCGAAGAGGTGGAGGATCTGGAAAAGGTCATCCACGATGCCTTCGCCGGAACCAATGGCCAAAGCCAACTGGCCACTTACTCCCTGCAGTTCGGTCCCTTGAAGCAGGTGACCGTGGTGGCTCCCGTCACCGAAAGCAAACCAGCGGACGAGGGTGCGGTGCCTCCAGCTACCGCCCCCGTGACTCCTCCGGCCGAAGCGCAACCGGAGTCCGCACCTGCCGCGATCCCGCC